>NZ_JABMCQ010000085.1 GCF_013179575.1 Sphingobacterium shayense
TTGATATCTGCCGTCAGCCGGTTTAGGTTCCAGCTTCCGGTGGTATAGCCCACCTCTCCGCCAAATATCTCGTGCGGTTTCTTCGTAATGTAATTGATAATCCCCCCAAAGGAAGTCATCTGTGCACCAAAAAAAGTGGAACTAGGTCCTTTGATGGCCTCCACGCGCTCCACATTAGCGAGATCTATGCCTGTACGTAAATATGTTGCCATACCGTTCCTAAAATTTTCAGACGTCTGAAAGCCACGCGAAAAAAAAGCTGGCATCCCAGCGCCCGTTTTAGAGGGAGCGGCACCGGGAACATTTCGAAAGGCTTCGTCTAGGGTAATGGCTAATTGTTCCTTGATTAGCTCTTTATCCACGACGCTATAGACCTGCGCATTTTGTAAATAGGGAAGATCCATCCGAGCCACACTTTCGCTTTGTTTCTTGGAAGAAATCTGATACTTGTTGCCTACGACCATCACTTCTTCCAGTTGCTTGGCGGATGAGGAGAGCGTAAAATCCACCGTATTGACACCTTCCTGTACCTGCATTTCACGGATTAGGAGCTCCGCTCCAAGTAATTTTACCTGAACAAATTGTTTTCCTGGGCGCACCTGATCAATATAGTAGTAACCCTCGCCGTCTGCCATGACAGATCCCCCTTGGAGAATACTTACCGTCGTGTAAGGAGCAGGACTACCGTCGGAAGTCGTAATCTGTCCGCGAAGACTAGCAGTCGTATACGCCTGTGTTTGGATACTGATATGCTTCCCAACTATGCGATAGCTGCCCGGAAGTAGCCCAAGGTCTTCTTCCAACATGGCTTTTAATGGCTTGTTCGATATCTCAATGTTTATTCGGCTCCTCTGATCCAGCTGATCTGGAGAATAAGTAAAACTTAGACCATACTTCTCTTTTAGAACTTTTAACGTATTTTCGATGGATACACCTTTTAGTGTTAGGGTTATCCCTTTAGCTAACGAGTGAGTTTGCGCATAGCTAGAAAAGGAGAGACTAAAGATAAATAGAAGGACATGGGCGATTCCCATGGGTTTTATGATTCTTTGCATAGTTTTGTTTAAGATTAATAGCTTATGGGATGTGAATATTGTTTCCGGCACAACGTTTGACGATACGGTGCCGGATTCTTTTTTTGTATTGTTTAGGGAGACATATATTACGAACTTAGTTTATCGATATGTATTCTATTTATAGCGATAAACTTCTTGTTGATATATTCGATAACGTTGGTTAAGCGTTGTTACTGAAGAAGATTTCTGCGCAAACGCTGCCATCAGTCGGCTCGCCGAAACAATCACCTCACCGAATTTCCAAGTGCTTTCCCCTAATGAAATCTGCGGCTCATGGGCTCGATTTTGAGCGACGTCTATCGGAACTTCACAAAGTAAATAACCAATCATTGAAACGGTAAAGACATTATTTCCGATTGTTATGGGCAAGGTCAACTGGCTATCACCTGATACCTTTGTGCTTGTCATTGAATCTTTTGTCGATAGGGTCGCTTCCTCAATCGGACTTTCGGTTATATCCTTGACGACTCCTGAAATAGTCTGACTAACATGCTGCGCGATACCATTTCCAACTAAGCACATCACGAATTCCAAGATGGTTGATTGGGTAAAAATTCCTTTCATGACACGGTTTTAAATTTTTGTCCCCGCAATATTACATTTTATTTAGATCAAATAAAAATAGTGTCGCGCAATTTTAGATGTTAAACAACGGTCGATTCTGTTTTTAGCGCTGCCAAAACCTATTCGGAAAAGCTACCTCTCGAAAGTTATTCCGAGCATGAACGCAATCGAATTGCCGAATAACATTACATCAAAATACATTAACGGGCTCGAAAAAACGATATTTACCATCAAGAGCTCCCGCAATTAAGAATAGCTATTCAAATAAGAAAGGATTTGCTAAATTTATAAATCGGTACTTGGCAAAAAAAGCTGTGTTGAAATTCATCGGTGTTATCGATCTTCGGAACGATTAGAAAATATTAATAATTCCATTTTATATATCCATGACAGAATTTTGGGAAGAAGCATTTAGAAACAGACAGGAAATGTGGGGCCTAGAGGCTGCAAAATCAGCAGAATTGACAAAAGAATTCTTTGTTGCCAATAATGTAAAAAACATGTTGATCCCCGGCATTGGCTATGGACGAAATGCGCAAGTTTTTATACATAGCGGAATTGAAGTGACAGGAATTGAAATATCGCAAACAGCAATCGATTTAGCGAAAAAGCATTTTAATGACGACTTGACTATTTATCACGGTTCAGTGACGGAAATGCCCTTCGATAATAGGCGGTACGAGGGAATATTTTGCCACGCTCTTATTCATCTCTTAGACAAAAAGGAAAGAGCGAACCTGATCGCTTCCTGCTACAACCAACTGGTGGAGAACGGCCTGATGGTATTTACCACAATCACCAAAAAAGCGCATACATACGGACAGGGGATTCGCATCAGCGAGGACCGGTTTGAGATGTTCGGCGGAGTAAAATTGTTTTTTTACGATAGAGAAACGATAGAAGATGAATTCGGTAAAGCGGGCCTTTTTGAGGTTACAGAAGTAACCGAAGACTATCCATTTTACATTATAAAATGTAGAATGGACTAAAAACTCGCCTCAATACCTCCACCCGGTCAAAACAAAGACGATTCCTTTTAGGCTACAACGTTCTGACATTTGGCTACATCTGATTCTTAAATTGTGCTGACATTTGTATCAACAAAAGACAAATAAGATGAACTTCACAACAAAAACAGCAATAGTAACAGGTGCAAGCCGTGGGCTTGGCAGAAATATGGTGTTAGCCCTCGCAAAAAAAGGTATCGACGTAATTTTCACCTACAACCACAACAAGGAAGCTGCTGAGCAAGTGGTTTCAGAAATTCAATCGCTTGGGCGGAAAGGAAGAGCATTTCAGCTGGATACCCGAAAAGTAGCTCAGTTTGACGACTTCTTTAGACAGACGGCCGAATATTTACAGAAAGAAACCGGAAGCCCAAATTTCGATTATCTGATAAACAATGCAGGAACAGGTCTTTATGCTCCTGTTCAAGACGTAACTGAAGAACAATTAGACGACACATTCAATATCCACTACAAGGGGGTATTTTTCCTTACCCAAAAAGCATTACCGTTTTTGAATGACGGTGGTGGGATTGTGAACATCTCAACAGGACTTGCGCGCTTTGTATCTCCAAATTATTCCGTCTACGCGTCAATGAAAGGAGCAATCGAAGTGCTTACCCGTTATTTGGCAGCGGAACTGGGGGCACGAAAAATCAATGTAAATACGGTTGCACCCGGAGCAATTGAGACGGACTTCAATAGCGGAGCCGTTCGTGACAATAAAGACTTAAACGCTCACGTTGCCAGCACTGTCGCTTTGGGCCGCGTGGGTTTACCAGAAGATATTGGAAGCGTCGTCGCATTTTTGTGTACAGACGACGCGCGTTGGATAAACGCGCAACGCATTGAAGTTTCTGGCGGACAAGCCTTGTAATAAAAACATTAGTACTATGACGAATATCAATCCTACACATATAAAATCCATCAGCGAGTTTCATCAACTAAAAAATCTGCCCGCACCCCAACACCCTCTTATCAGTTTGGTAAATGTGGCGGATTTCTCGCATTCACAGGAACCGGAAAACATAATAATGGATTTTTACTCGGTCGCATTAAAAAGGAATTGCGGAAAAATTCGTTACGGTCAACAACAATACGATTTTGATCAGGGTGTGATGTATTTCATCGCACCCCACCAGGTACTTAACGTAAGCAGGCCCGAAAATCTTCAACCAACAGGCTCTATGCTACTTATCCATCCTGACTTTTTTTGGAACACTTCACTTGCAAAAACAATCGCTGGATACGAGTACTTTGGCTACGCTGTGAACGAAGCCTTATGGCTTTCCGAAAAAGAAGAGTCCGTTATTCTAGGCATTATGCGAAACATTCAACAAGAATACCAGAACAACATTGATAAATTCAGCAAACAAATTATCGTTTCACACATAGAAAGCTTGCTCAATTATTCAGAACGTTTTTACCATCGGCAATTTATCACCAGAGAGAAGGCCAATCATGAAATACTTGAGCGCCTAGAGAAGTTACTTTCGGATTATTTCAACGGTGAATATCTGGTGAGTAAAGGCTTGCCATCTGTCCAGTACATTGCGGATAAATTAAACACCTCTCCGAAATATTTAAGTAGTCTATTAAAAGTACTGACAGGCCAGACCGCCCAGCACCATATACACGAAAAACTGATCGATAAAGCGAAAGAAAAACTATCAACAACAAATTTTTCCATCAGCGAAATTGCCTATCAACTTGGGTTTGAACATTCGCAATCGTTCAGCAAACTATTCAAAACAAAGACAAACGCTTCTCCCTCAGCATTTAGACAGTCGTTTAAATGACCTCTTGAGATTTGATCATTTCCATTTCCATTGTTTAGACAAAGTTCTATGGCGTAACAAGCTGAAAGACTACATTTAACAAACGTTCTCTCGGCTACACATTTTTTTGGTATCTTCTCTTAACATTTCTTGTTATATTGCCGGTCAAGTAATAAAAGCAAACTAATTTTGTCTCTAATTGAATTAGGACACTTGATTGATGGAGTGTGAAAACAGAGCCTGAAATGAATACGCCCATAGACTGGCTAAGAATACAATATGCTATCGCCGAACAGCGGGACGAAGATGCATATAAAACCCTATTTTTCCATTTTCATTCCGATTTAATATATTTTAGTCGGTCGCTCCTTCATGATATACAAACGGCAGAAGATGTTGTTTCCGAAACCCTTGTCAAAATATGGACGATGGGACCTAAACTCCTATCAATCGGCAATCTCAAAACCTACCTCTACCGTTCGGTAAAAAACAGTGCACTTAATATTATTGCAAAAAACAAACTACAAGATGATTATACGCTGACCTGCGATCGCCCAATACATACCTATACTCCAGAACAAGAACTAATTAGTAAGGAAATCATACATAGTATTGAATACGCAATATCCAACCTACCTCCCAAAACAAAAACCGTTTTTATTTTAATCCGTGACAACGGCTGTTCCTACAAAGAAGTCGCAGAAATTATGGAAATAAGTAGAAACACAGTCGATCGTCATATGCAGATCGCTTTAACAAAGATCCAAAAAGCGCTCCCGTTAATAATTAAATAACTTATTATTAACCTTTTGATAATAAAATTCAAAATTGATTGGTGAATTCTGTGATTGAATTTGTCTTACCCTAAAACAGCCCATTGTATGCCCGAAAATAGAGACGCCTTTATTGTACTATTGAACGAATATTTAAAAGGAAATCTTCGCCCGGATCAGGTACATCGCCTCGAAGACGAAATTAAATCCGATCCGCAAAAACAGCTGCTGTTTGATATCATGCAAGGTAAAAGACGGGAAGAGCCAGCTCAAGATCAGCTGGAGATTGACTATGCTAATCACCGCGCAAAACTTGTTGAACTCGGCGCGATGGATAAACCGAAAAGTAGAATATTTCGTTTACCAAAATTTTGGCGGGCAATGGCCGCCTCGATCGTATTTTGTCTTTCTTTAGGTGTTCTCTACCATTATATCTTTCGTACAAATAAACATGCTTCTTCTGCTACCGAATACGTTGTCTCAACGGAACGTGGAGAAAAAAAACACATCACCATGCCCGACGGCACTGAGATATGGCTGAATGGGGAAAGCGAGCTGTTCTATCAGGCGGGCTTCAACACGGAGAATAGAGACATAAAACTTACTGGCGAGGCATATTTTGACGTTTCGAAAAACAAAAAATTACCTTTTATTGTGAACGCAAACGGCATAAAAATAAAGGTCGTAGGAACCGCATTTAATGTACGCGCTTACAATGAAGAAGGAGAAATTCAGACCTCTTTGATAGAAGGAAAAATCGAATTATCTACCGTAAATAAAACAGGTTCTTCCCAATCTTTTAATATGCAACCGGGCGAAAAAATAACCATACAAAAACGTTTAACCAAAGATGATAAATCCAAAGCGCAACTAAACACTGCATCTTTTGCTGAGGAAAGTACCGTGTTCATAAGAAGCAAAATAAAAAATGACTTTGCTCAGGAGCTTCCGTCAGAAATTTTATGGAAAGAAAATACGCTAGTTCTAGATAGCGATCCGCTGAACATCGTCGGATCGAAGCTCGAAAAATGGTTCGACAAAACAATTGTAATAGAGCAGTCAGCTGACAATAACTTTAAATTCAACGGTTCATTTAACGAAACAGATATACAAAAGGTCTTGCAAATACTCAAAGAAAGCGGGGGCGATTTCCAGTACGAGACAAACCAAGATACTATTCGAATATATTAAAATCCAATAACTTAAAAATATGATATAAGCCTACTAAAACTAAAGAAGGGTACAACTAGTGCTGCACCCTCCGAATGTAAAACCAATTCAAAGCACCGAGTCCTGAGAAAATTGGGTGCTTATTACTAATTAAACCATTTTAAAAATATGAAAAAAAACTCACATGGTAGGATATGCTGTGTAGGAAACCACTGGCCCTATAAATATGTATTAATGACAAAATTGATCATCTGTCTTATTTGCGTATTCTCATTGCAGGGATTTGCGAACAACAGCAACGCCCAAGCAAAAATCTCTTTAAAGCTCAGAGATAGCAACCTAAAAACGATTATCAAAAGTATAGAGAAGCAGACCTCCCTAAGGTTTATCTATATAGATGATTTGCTGCCAGAGGAAAAACTTGCTCCAATTGCAGCGACGGACCAGCCATGGACGAACATCCTCATCCCGTTACTGAACGAGGCTGGCTTGACATTTAAAAAGCTGGAAGGAAACCGAGTAGTCATCACTCCGCGCCCCCAGTCAGCAAAACAGGGATTTCCAATAAAAGGAAAAATTACCGATGCGGCCGGCAAGCCGCTTGCAGGGGTGAGCGTGGTTGAAAAAAACAGCGAAAAAGGAACAACAACGGACCAAGGAGGAAACTTTGCGTTTTCAGTGTCTTCGGATCAGTCCGTTATTCTTTTAAGTTACATTGGATACGTTCCCCAAGAACTTAGAGTGTCATCCGAGCTATTAGCAATTACCTTGGAGGAAGACTTGGCTTCAATTGAAGAGGTTGTCATCGTGGGCTACGGTACCCAGAAGAAAGCGAACTTAACTGGAGCTGTATCCTCCGTGGACATGGATAAAGTATTGGGTGATCGTCCAGTAAGCAGCGCTTCACAGGCACTACAGGGGGCAGTACCAGGGCTTCAGGTGACTTTTGGCGGAGGTAGGCCTGGACAAAACACGTCTTTGAATATTCGCGGGGTAACATCGATAAATGGCGGTTCACCGCTAGTCCTCGTGGATAATGTGCCAATGAACATTGATGATGTGAATCCGAAAGACATTCAAAATGTGACCGTATTAAAAGACGCTGCTGCTGCATCTATATACGGAGCGAGGGCGGCATTCGGTGTCATATTGATCACGACCAAGAAAGGCGGCCGCAACCAACCTACAAAGATCAACTATTCAACCAATCTAACATGGACACAGGCTACTTCGTTACCTGAAAAGGCTACTCCTTTGGAATTCGTGCAAGGATTAAAAGACTTTGGCAATACAACGAACTGGGCCGGGCAGAATGTGGACACATGGCTTGAACTGTTGAAAGAATACGAGCTAGACCCAGCCGCCTATCCGGAGGGCATAACGACCGTGGACGATGTTCGCTATCCTTTGCAGGAACACGACATGTACAATGAAGTGTTTGGAACTGGTACTGAGCAATTACACAACTTATCTATTAGTGCTGGATCGGAAAAGATTTCATACCGTCTCTCAGGTATGTACGGTGATGAAGACGGTATCATGAAAACAGACAAGGATAGTTATAAACGCTACAACATCAACGCTTTTGTAAACGCAGAAATAGTTAAAAATCTCAGCGCTAGCGTAAATGTGTTTTATAAAAATGATGATCGTAAAACACCAGTCGCGATGGGCGAGATGTTTCATCGTGCTATTACGCACGGTTCCTATGTTAATACAGGATACGATACCGGAATGGATGGGAAACCTATACCGTATGCTACACCTAACAATTATCTAGATTATGAAGACCCTACGGAGAATTTTAATGATGATTTACGATTATTCGGAAAGCTGGAATACAACCCGATAGTCGGACTGAACATAACCGGAGAGTACACGTTTAATAAGACCAACACGAATGAGAAATCTTATCAAACACGTAACAAATATTTAAATCCGAACAATTACAACGAGGAGTATTTGTTTAATAACGAATATTATCGACGCACGAGCGGTATCACCAATTACAAAGCGCTGAATCTATATGCAAGTTATTCGCACGCGCTGCAAGGACACAACCTAAAGTATTTGCTCGGAACAAACTACGAAAAAAGCGACATGGAAAGCTACTGGGCAATGCGGTACGATTTACTAAGTCCTACTTCTCCTTCTCTGGGCACCAGCAGTGGTACACAAACGGTGGGTGACTCATTTGGTCAGTATGCGGTGCTCGGGTACTTCGGGCGTATTAATTATGACTATAAGAATCGTTATCTACTGGAAATCAACGGCCGATTTGATGGGTCTTCACGTTTCCTTAAGGGTTCACGTTTCGGGTTTTTCCCTTCGATTTCCGCGGGTTGGAACGTCTCAGAAGAACCTTTTATGGAGGAGGTAAGAAACGTGATTCCGCAGCTTAAATTTAGGGGTTCCTTTGGCGAAATCGGAAATCAAGTCGTGTTGAACACGGACAACCAACAGGTTTACTTCCCAGTGATACCCGAAATGGAAACACCTAATTCAGGCTGGACGAATCCAGAGACTGGTATCCGTTATTTAACTATCTCTCCTCCAAGCTTGGTTTCTTCGACCTTCACCTGGGAAAAAGTTAGAACATTAAACCTAGGAGTAGATATTTCACTTATAAATGGGAAATTAAATACCTCGTTCGATTGGTTCAAAAGGCAGACAATAGGCATGCTTTACCGTGGAGCAGACCTTCCCGCCGTACTGGGATCCGTACCACCTTATCAAAACGTTACAGACCTAGAATCCAAAGGGTGGGAATGGGAACTTGCATGGAAGGATCAAATTAACGCATTCAACTACTCCATTGGTTTTAACCTATCAGACAACAGGGGCTACATTACAAGAATCAATAACAGCGCCGGATTCATCAACGATTATTACCAAGGTAAAGAAATTGGAGAAATATGGGGTTATGTTAGCGACGGGTATTACACCGAGGCCGATTTTGAGCCAGGAACCTTAGATGCGAATTTAATGAACGGCACACTAAAAGGGGGCATACCTTTTTTCAAAGGTATTGCTCAAAACCCTGGAGACTTAAAGTATGCTGATTTGAATGGCGACGGAGTTATATTCTCAGGAAATGGCACCTTGGGTGATCCAGGTGATATGAAAGTCATCGGTAATAACACAAGGAGGTATCAGTATGGTATCAATGGAAATTTCAGCTATAAGAATATCGATCTTTCCATTTTCCTACAAGGGGTGGGCAAACGCGATCTTTGGATGAACGACCCTATAATCTGGCCCTACGTTAACGAATTCGGCGGTTTGTTCCAACATAACCTCGATTATTGGACCGCCGGAAATACGGATGCTTATTATGGCCGCATCTATGCAAACGCTGGATTGAATACATTAGCAAACAGAAGAATCCAAACAAAGTTTCTGCGAGATGGTGCCTACATGCGTGTGCGGAACATTACTTTAGGATACAATCTTTCAAAAGAATTGCTCCACACGCGTTTTATTGAGAGTATCCGAATCTACGCCTCAGGGGAAAACTTGTTCCTATCGGACAACTTGCCGCAAGGTTTTGAAGCCGACGCCGCAAATCTGGGATCAGGTGGTATCTATCCATACTTGAAAAAATACAGCTTTGGTGTCAACATCAACTTCTAATGTAGTATTTCCAATTTCTAACAACACTAAAATGAAAAAGACATTTTTAAATATAGGGCTTTCACTCTCCATCACATTTGCAACAATCAGTTGTTCAAATCTTCTGGATCTAAGTCCGGAGGGCTCTTTAACAGAACCCACAACCTTCACAAACTACGATAATTTCGTCACCTATGCCTGGCAGTTTTACGATGCCTTCCCGGGATACGACGCTAGTGTGCCCAATTCAGAATTCAACGCGGATCTATTCGCACAGGCCAATAATAACGCGACTTCGGATTGGCTATGGAACCGTATGGTCGTACCGGGATCTTCGGACGATTATGATATACCCTATACAAACATCCGTGCAATAAATATTATGCTGGACAATATTGACGGTGCAAGTCAACTAAGTGAAACCGAGAAGAATCACATAAGAAGCATTGGTTACTTCTTCAAATCTGTGAACTACATGAACCTCTTGAACAGATACGGCGAAGTCATATGGGTGGAGAATGCAATCGGTGATGATGATACGGATATCCTTTATGGCACCCCCTCTTCCCGTGATGAAATCGCACAAAAAATACTCGACATGCTTGAGTATGCCGAGCAGCACATAAATGAAAACGGAGATGGGAAAAACACAGTTAATAAGCATGTCGTGCGTGCTCTATTGTCTCGTTTTGGCTTACGCGAGGGAACTTGGCGAAAATATCACGGTTTAAGCGAGTCCACAAGGTATCTCGAGGCTTCGGTTTCGGCCGCAAAATCGCTGGTTGCAAGTTTTCCCGACATTCACCCTGACTATGACGAACTGTTCAACAGCGAGTCTCTCGCACCGGTCTCAAGTGTTCTCTTATACAAACAATATGAACCAAATCAGATTATGCATGTGTTAGCCTCGCGCGCACGGAATTCTTCAGGGAGATGGGACTTAACAAAAAGTGCGGCAGATCTGTATTTATTGAAGGATGGGGAGACGAGGTGGACCAGCTCAATGTTTGACGGAGATAAAAACCCATTCGATGAGTTTAGAAATCGCGACACTCGTCTTTATTTCACAGTTCCGCCTCCTTATAAAGTAATTACTGCGCATCCAAGTTACCAATGGGAACACACGGGTAATGCTGCAGATCGTGAATACATAGATATTATGGCTGAATTATCAGTGGAGTCACGCAAAACCCTTCCCGCGATAAATTGGGAAGGTCTCGTTTTACGACAAGAACCCCACTTCGTTGACGCCAACAACGGGCAGCCTTTTAACGTTTCCTTTACAGGATACCGTTTTTACAAATTCAGTAACAAAATTAACAAGATCCAGAACCAGGATATCAACGATGCACCTGTCTTCAGAATGGGGGAAGTATTCGTTAATTATGCAGAAGCTATGTTTGAGCTCGATAAGATCGATCAAACTGTAATAAATCAAACAGTTAATAAGCTACGCGCTCGAGGCGGGGTGGCAGCACTACAGATTAGTAATATTCCTGACGATCCGAAACGCGATCAATCAGTTGACCCGCTCCTTTGGGAAATTAGGCGCGAACGTGCCGTAGAGCTTATGGGTGAAGGGTTCAGGTTTGACGACCTGCGCCGATGGAAAAAAATGGAATATGCGATGGAACGTAAAATAGGACGCTATATCACCAAGGGAATAGACGTACCGGAAAACTCGGTAATTCCAATTCTAGGTGGCGCGAAGGCAGGATATATCGCATACGAAAACAAACCTTCCGGCACGTTTCCAGATGCTTATTATTTATACCCTATACCCTCAGCCGAAATAGTACTCAACCCGAAAATCAAACAAAATCCAGGTTGGCAGTAAGAACCCGCTGGTATTTTGGTTCATGCAGAGCTATTGCATGAACCAAATAATTTAATAAAAAACAAAATTCTTTTATTGTATGAAAAGTACCTTACTCACATTAATGATTGTTTTGCTCGCATCGACTGCCTTCACACAGGCGCATAGCAGAAAGCCAAATATTGTGTTTATTCTCGCTGACGATTTAGGCTACGGCGATTTGGGAGTATATGGTCAAACTAAGATCAAGACTCCCAATATTGACGCACTAGCAAAATCAGGTATACGTTTTACAAATTTTTATGCCGGAACCTCCGTTTGCGCCCCCTCACGTTCCGCTCTAATGACGGGACAACATACCGGACATACACCGATTCGTGGGAACAAAGAAATAGAACCTGAGGGACAGGCTCCCCTTCCTGATTCCGCCCAAACCGTAGCGATGCTTCTCAAAGAGAATGGTTATGTAAACGGTGCGTTTGGAAAATGGGGATTAGGTATGGTCGGAACGTCCGGAGATCCAAATACAAAGGGCTTCGATCAGTTCTTCGGTTATATCTGTCAACGTCAATCACATCGTTACTATCCAACTCATTTGTGGGACAATAACGACCGTATTGAGCTCCAGGGAAACGACCTATCAAAGAAAGTACATTACGCGCCAGAGCTTATTCAACAAAAAACGCTGGAATTCATTGCCGAGAACAAAGATAAACCGTTCTTTCTTTTCGTCCCAACCGTGCTTCCACATGCAGAGCTTTCTGGCCCTGAAGACGAATTTTATAAACAGTACGAAAACAGTTTCCAGGAAACCCCACATAAGGGGGCTGACTACGGACCTAATGCGACCGTTGCCGGTTACACTTCTGTGGACCGCCCAAGGGCTACATATGCGTCGATGGTTGCTAGAATGGATGCCTACGTCGGACAGATCCTAGACAAACTCGAAGAACAGGGCCTTACTGAAAATACGATTGTCTTTTTCAGTAGCGACAACGGATCGCACAAAGAAGGCGGAGCCGATCCGGACTTCTTTAACAGCTCAGCAGGACTTCGAGGAAACAAACGCGACCTATACGAAGGAGGTATTAAAGTGCCGATGATCGTCAGATGGCCCGCAAAGATAAAACCAAATACCAGCAGCCAGCATCAGGGAGCATTCTGGGACATTATGCCTACTTTGGTGGAGATCACCGGGGCGAAACAACCAAACTACACGGACGGAGTTTCTTTTGCGCCTAGTTTATTGGGAAAAGGAAACCAAGACGAACATAATTTCTTATACTGGGAATTCCATGAAGATGGGGGACGCCAGGCTGTGCGTGCAGGAGACTGGAAACTCATTAAACAACGAGCTAGGAAGCCTTCGGAAACCAGTTTCGAATTGTATAATCTAAAAACCGACCCGTCGGAATCGGATAATGTTATACAAAAACATCCAAAGCGTTTTCAGACCCTGAAAAAGATCATGGATCAAGCTCATCAAGAAAACCCGGAGTTTCCGCTATTAATGGATATTTAATCAATATTTTAACAACCCCCTCCCGATTCCTGTGGAGGGGATTATCTCCCCAGTACGCAAAGACAACCCCAGCATTGCAAATTATATCAGTAATATTAAGGCCATTGAATATCAACTCCTTTAAAACTAAAACCGATATCTCGACCAAGCTTACCAAACACACGTAATTTTAATAAGCTGGCCGTAGGTATTTTTTTTGCTACTTTGTCAAAAGCCAGTAAAACCCATAATTGATTCCGCTCCCTGCATCGGGAGTCGAAAATGTTTTGCTGGGATCATTCGGTACTAATCCCGTATAACTATGGTATTGGTTCCCCTTGGGATCGATCAAATCTTGCGTGCCGAATTGCAATTTAGCTGTGCCTCCGCCCGTATGCTTTATTAGGCCCGCGACAAATATCTTTCCACTTGCTTGATCCGCATATACCCGAGTCAGCGAAATGGTTATCCCATCGACGGACAGCTCTTGCGCATTGCTTCGCAAGTCCAAAGCCTCTTTTAGGATTTCCTTTCGTTGATTTTGCTCATGCAATTGCGTTTCCAGATTTTTAATCTTTTGTTCAATTTTGAATATATACGCCTAGCGGGTTTTGAAATGAGCGATTTCATCCGAAGAAATTTTGATTAAAATTTTATTATTTGTGATGTATTATTAAATTGATCTTGCGGATAACTGTAAAAACTCATGTAATATACCTAAAAAGGTATAACATTCTAATTATTTGTTTTTTTATACCCGAAATAGTATAGTTGTTAATTTTTATCTATATTTATATCAGAAAAGGTATAATTATGAATTCGTTACGACAGTTTGTTAAGCAAAAAAGGAAAGAACTCAAGCTTACGCAAGAGGATTTAGCATTAAATGCTGGGGTAGGATTACGCTTTGTACGTGATTTGGAACAAGGGAAAAAAACACTTCGTTTGGATAAAGTGAATGATGTGTTGGCCTTATTTGGTAAGGAAGTTGGTGTAACCGATAAAAGTAGAAAATGATGGCACGTCGAGCTAAGATATATTTTCAAAATGAATTGGCAGGCTATTTGGCTGAAGCAGATGGGGGATTTACTTATCGTTATGCAGAAGAATACCTAAATTTTACAGATCCAAAACCAATTAGCTTAACAATTCCACTTTCAAGTCAAACCTATCATAGTAAAGTGTTATTTCCATTTTTTGATGGTCTTATACCAGAAGGCTGGCTTTTAGAAATAGGAGAGAAACATTGGAAATTGAATCCAAGAGACCGATTTGCATTACTCATTAACTTATGTAGGGATACTATTGGGGCTGTTTCTGTATATCCGATGGAGGCGGAAGAAAATGGCTAATTGTTTGTTTTGTTATAAACCCATTGAAGTAGGTGATTATCATCCTAGTTGTTCTAAAAAGTTTTTTGGAACGACTACTGTTCCTATCCTTGAATTGGATCAAGAGAAACTTAACAAGTTAGCTCAAATCACAGTAAACGAAAGACTAGCTTTGACAGGAGTGCAGCCTAAAATTTCCCTAAGCTTAAATGGAGAAAAAGGAAATAGAAGATTGACCTTAGTTGGTCTTTGGGGAGATTATATCTTGAAGCCTCAATCTGCAGATTATGTTTTTATGCCTGAGGTGGAAGACTTGACTATGCATTTAGCTAATCTATTTAGGATTGAAACTGCTGAACATACTCTGATCAAGACGTCTACTGGTGAATTAGCTTACTTGACGAAGCGTTTTGACCGTAAAACAGGACAGAAGATTCATGTAGAAGACTTGTGTCAACTTTCAGAACTACTTACTGAACAAAAATATAATGGTTCTTATGAACGTGTAGGAAAGGTTATAAAGCAATACACAACTAACTCTGGACTAGATACCATAAAATATTTTCGATTGGTTTTATTTAGTTTTTTGACAGGTAATAATGATATGCATCTTAAAAACTTTTCTTTGAAGCATACGGATAAAGGAATTTTACTTTCTCCGGCTTACGATTTATTAAACGTAAATCTTATCTATCCAAAAGATAAGGAAGATTTAGCTTTAACTTTAGGCGGACGAAAGCGTAAAATCAAGAAGTCTGATTTTGATCAATTTGCGATGAGCTTAGGACTTTCTGATTTAGTTCGAGATAATATTTATAAAGACTTTTCGAGGCAAACGGACAAGGTAGCTGATTTTATAGATAGAAGCTTTTTGAACGTTGATTATAAAGTAAGATTTAATGAAATCTATTTACAGAAGTTGAAACAAATTGGTTTATAAATTCATTGCGCCAGCTAACGATTTCCCTTATCACCAACATTGGAAACCTTGTTTCGGCCAATAATCTAGTTGGCATGTTTGATATAAAGTCAGCCACCACGTTCTTAGAATACTTCTCCTTCCTAAAAGACGCTTATTTATTCGAGTTCGTTCCGATTTTCAGTCATTCCTTAAAAATCCAGGCGCGTAACCCTAAAAAAGTATATGTTATTGATATGGGAATTTATTCGGAGAACTCGCTATCGGTTAGTGCAAACACTGGTCGACGTTTAGATAACCTTGTGTTTTTACATTTACGCCGCAAGTATAAAAACATCTTTTATTTTAAAGATCGCGGTGAATGTGATTTTGTATTTATGGAGAAAAGCAGCGTAACGGAAGTTACACAAGTGTGCTTAACGATAAATGATAAGAATTTTGGTCGGTAATATAACAGCTTAATAGAATCTTTAGGGCCCGTAGGGGTAAAGAAAGTACTATAGTTACGCTTAATCAAACTGATGTTTTTGAAGAAGACGATATCTTGATTGAGATGTTAACAGCAGAAGATTTTTTGAGCATATAAAACGCTGTACTATTGGCTAGGCCACCGAAACCTTTCAATACCAATAGGTAGGGAAATGAACAATTGCCTCAAAACGCGCAGATACTTTTAAAACGACTTTACATCTGTATGCTACAGACATCCCAAAAACGGTTATCTCTGTCCTGTCAAAATCCTGACGGATCCTAAGACAAAAGAGTACGCGCTCCTAAACAGTTCTGCTAATCTGATTGCTGTGGTTTTAAATATTTCCGTAATCTTCTGATGGGTAGATACGTGAATAATACAGAAAGTATACCTGCAAGAAAACCGTCTACAATAGCCATCCACAGTGCATCTAGTTTATAATGCGCGGAAAAAAAATATTGACAGCTCATCAGAATTATCAGAAGGAGTACACCCATCGTGATACCGTGCAGCACGCATAACTTGGTAATAAATCTCTTCCTATTTAAGCTTTCATCCACCATCAATTCAATTCGTTCTTCTTCTATTGCAGCAATAACCCTTTTGATGATATCCATCGTTAGAACCACCGGCAAAAATATTGCCATCGGCAACGTTAACCGCGCCAGACTTTGTGATCCGACGAAAAAGTGTGTATAGCCTAGCTCCTGAAAACTAGCGTAAGCAATAATGAAATTAAATAATACGTTCGGTAGGACATAGTAGCTCATCCGTTTTAAAAGGAAACGTTCTAGCGTCGTTTTCTTCTTATAACTGCCATTCATCGTCTAGGTGTTTTGGATTGACGAAGCCAGCAAATCGATTGCGCATTTTTTAATTTTAACAGCCTCTTCTTGCGATAAAAAATGTTCGTTGGATATAAAAGAAAAATCCATCTGCCCACCAAATGTGGATACAACCAGTGTATTGGAATTCAGCCATGGAAAGGCCACTGTTGGGCTATAAACGGTCTCAACTTCAAAATTCTTATAGGTGCGGGGAATATCGAT
>NZ_JABMCQ010000086.1 GCF_013179575.1 Sphingobacterium shayense
AGCATGTTTGCCTTTTTCATCAAAAACTTCCCCAATTAGATTTGATGCTACATTCATAAGATCAGCATGCTTGGAATATTCATCGGTAGTATTGAAAATACCCGTCAACTGTACACAGCGTTTTACACGATTTAAGTTGCCGTCCACAGCATCGTTTAGCACCGCAAGAATGTTGAGCATAGTTATTCTTGTCGCTTCTTTCACCTGCTCTTCTGTCACATCTTTTCCAAGTTTTCCTGGATGTAAAATTTTCCCGTCTTTTAAAGCAACTTGATTTATGAATACCAGATTTCCGGACCGTACGTACGGCTGATAATTCCCCGCAGGCATTGGAACTAAGGGTAAAGTAATCTGTTTTTCCTTTAAGACAGCATTGACATCCCTTGTTTGCGTGCTGTCTTTAGCAATCTTTCTAAAAAACGTGCCTTTCAATGCTCGTGCTACCTTTGCGAAGTTTTCTCCCTGTAATTGAGCTAAGCGACGTTCACTTTGACTTGGACGAGCTACGTTCTTTAACGAGGCAAGGCTTGTAGTACCTAAGACGGAGTTCCCTTGGGGAATTGTTTTATCTATTTCTTCGTATCCCCGGATACCGTTGGACACCAGTACCATACCATGAACGGAAAGGCTGTTCCAAAATGACTGCAGGGCTAATTCTCTCCCTGCCCCGCTTCCTGCTGACATGAATACCATTGCAGGCATCCCTTCGAGGGCATGATTAGTCCATAGATCAACTGTTTGGGACAAGAACTCGCTCATCCCTGTACTGATATTTCCAAAATATACAGGAGATCCAAAAGCTATCCCATCATAGGTAGCCAGTTCATCCACGGTAGCAACAGGTATGTCCTTTAGTTTGGGATGTGAAGAAGCTTTCACCTGTTTTATTACTGCTTGAGCATTATCTTTACTCTCAATGCCTTTTGCTACCTCCTTCGCCAATTGGTAGGTCCCACCTTGGTCAGAATAAAAAAGAACCAATATTTTTGCTGTCTGCTCTTGTGCTCTTGTTTTGTCTGAAAGTGTTAGGGCAAAAATTCCAATCAAGATTATACAAAGTTTATTCATTCTAATTACTATTTTTATTAAGAACAAAGGTACGGCTACCATTTTTATTAAATTTGCCAAAAAGTATATGCAGAACGCCAATATAAAATGTGGACAGATTGAAACAAGGAAAGGGCAGTACTTAGACGATATTTCAAAAAATGCTTATGTGTGGCATGAAAAAAACTGGAAACATGATGATTATGGACACCAGCATAAGCGTGCACAACTGACCTACGTGGAGGAAGGATACCAATATTTCCATATCAACAAGCATATCTTCCTTGTGCCGCAAAACCACGTAATCTGGGTACCGCCTGGTATAGAGCACCGGATAACGTCAGAGGCAAAAACAGTAGATTTAACGGTTGTACTCTACAAATCAGTTCCGGAAAATGATTTTTTTCATAAAATACAAGTTTTCTCAGCGCCCCCAGTTTTAAAAGAGATGCTAAAACATGCCATCAAATGGAGTCAGTGGTTGGAAGAAGACGAAGAACAAGCTATTTTTCTTCAGGCTATTTTGATAAGTATTCCGAGTTTTTGTAAGGGAAGTAACTATCTGCAAGTTCCCGTGCCGACTGACATACGTTTACTCCCTGTATGTGATTATCTAAACAGCAATTTCGTACATAAACTAAACTTAGCAAGATTAGCTGAAACAGCAAAACTGTCAGTACGTACCCTACAACGAATTTTTAAACAAGAAACAGGAATTACCCTACAAAAATATGTCCAGTTAATCCGTATACTGAAAAGCATCGAAATGATGGACACAAAACGATACAACCTCAGTCAGATAGCATTTTCTGTCGGCTATAAAAGTCTCTCGGCCTACACAGCGTCTTATTTTTCGGTAATGAAATCCAGTCCAAAATTAAGAAAATGTAATTAATCAAAAATAAAGACTTGCGTCTGACGGTTGAATGTAATCTAATTAAGCAGTAGTTATATTAACAATGCTGGCGAAAAGGAATCGACAGCCCTGTTGCTGCGAGATGGAGCTGCGAATTTTAAGGACTAGTTTTCGTTCAACACGATCTTCTCTAGTGGGCAAAATCGAACGATGTTTTTATAGTTATATAAATTAACTAAATGGCTATATCTTGGTTTCGCCCTTCTTTTTCGCCTAAAAAGGCAATAAAAATCCCCGGCCTGAGGGCCGGGGAATGGATTTTTTATATCATGTCAGCCGATTTCGGCGGGAAATTCTTGTGTTTACGCTTACTTATCTTTTCTTGGTTAATTGG
The DNA here is from genome assembly GCF_013179575.1 of Sphingobacterium shayense. GTDB lineage: Bacteria > Bacteroidota > Bacteroidia > Sphingobacteriales > Sphingobacteriaceae > Sphingobacterium > Sphingobacterium shayense. The sequence goes on from NZ_JABMCQ010000086.1 coordinate 2,298, forward strand.
TTGCGGTACCTTAACGTAATAGCCCGTTCCGTCGTATTGACGTTTTCGCGGATGCTCCATACATACAGTAGAACAACAGCCTTCCAGCTTCTCTCCACACTCATCACATTGGGTGAAATGCTCGTTACACTCTGGATTTGCGCAGTTAATCATTTTCGCGGTTACCGTCCCGCAGTTGCGGCATGTTGACACGATGGAGGGGTTCACTGAATTAACAGGGACACTCACCCTATTGTCAAAGACGTAACATTCTCCTTCGAAATCTTTACCACCAGCTTCTTTGCCATATTTGATAATTCCACCATGTAGTTGGTATACATCTTCAAAACCTTCTTTTAAGAGCAGAGCTGATGCTTTTTCACATTTTATGCCGCCCGTACAGTAGGTTAGTATCTTTTTGCCTTTATACTGTTCTAGCTCCTTTACTTTCTCGGGAAATTCACGGAAGTTTTCGATATCTAAGGTAAGTGCATTCTTGAAATGCCCTACATTATGCTCGTAATTGGAGCGTACGTCCAGTATAACCACATCATCGCGGTCTTTCATTTCCATGAATTCGGTCGGCTCAAGATGTTTCCCCGTTTGCTTATTGGGATCGATTACCTTTGGATCGCGTAAACCAGAGTGTACTATTTCTGGTTTGTAACGGCAGTGCATCTTAATGAAAGAGGGCTCTTGTACCTCGTCGATTTTGAAATCTGTTTTTACAAAGCGAGGGTCGGCGTGGACAGCGTCCATATACTGTTTACAAGCCTCCTCGGTTCCAGAAACCGTCCCATTAAGCCCTTCTTCGGCGACAATAATCCGTCCTACAAGGTCAAGAGATTTACAAAATTCAAGGTGTTCCAGAGCAAATTGCTCGGCATTATCGATAGGGCTGTAACAATAATACAGCAGTGTTTGGTATGTATTCATATTCATTGATACCGCTGCAAACGGCGTTTAATGCGTTTAAATTATAATAATGGTGCAAAGTTACATAAAAAAATGAACCGAAAAGAGCGGGTATCACTTTTTGATGAGGGGGCGTAGTAGATATTCCAAGCCGTTAAGTTTTATCTCATAAAGTGTTGCCAATTGCATGCCCAGTTTTCCTGCGGGGAACCCTTTGCGATGATACCATACCAGGTATGGCTCGGGAAGAGCAACAAGAGACCATCCTTGGTATTTCCCAAAGGGCATTTTCGCGTTCGCTAGCTCTACGAGCATCTGGTTCTGCAGGTCGTTAGTCTCTTGTTTTTCCATGTGATATCCTGTGTAATGCTAATCGGAGGGCAATTACTCCGTGATTGAATAGGTTCGGCAGTGTGCCATAATATTTTTTGAAGATATTGTAACGTTCCAATAAGCTCTGTTTATGACGCTGTTGCGACATGCCCCCCACCAGGTATTTGGCGACATATTTGTCGACGTATACGATCTTCGATGCTTTTTTCGCGGCGCGAATTATCCAGTCGATATCGGCACTCAATTGATAATGCGTGTCGTACGGTTCGGCGATTGACCGCTTAATATATATCGCTTGATGGCAGATATTCATCCCATAGCGAAAGGATTTCCAATTGAATGTAGAAGGCGCTTTGTGTCGACGATCTCCAAGTATGTTACGTTCCTGATCGACGAGCTTGGTCTTTCCGTAGTAAATATCGGCATCGTCGCCTCTACAAAAGATGTCTGTTAGTGTATTTTCATTAAAAAGCTCATCTCCGGAGTTAAGGAACAGGACATAATCACCTGTAGCTCTGGCGAGACCTTTGTTCATCGCATCATATATGCCGTTGTCTTTCTCGCTGAGGAGTACATTAACATGCTGTCTGTTTGCTTTAATCACGTCCATCGTTCCATCTGTTGATAAACCGTCGATCACGATATATTCTATATTGGGGTAGCTCTGGCAAGCGACAGAGGCGATCGTATATTCGATTTCGTTCACATTATTGAACACAATCGTGATAATGGATATTTTTGGAAGGTGATTATGCATACGTATCTGCAAAAGTACGAATTAGGCGACGAGAAATGCGAACTGGTCAACTCGTTATTAATATTAAATTGCTATCCAAGAGAAGTTAGTCGTGCTGGTCAAACTATTGGAGCAGATAGATCTTTGATAAAGATTATTATTTCCTTCCCCATTTTTTTATGAAGTAGCGAATAAGGCGTTCGATAAACGGTCCTTTACGAGTCGTAAAAAAGAGTTTTATGGCGGCGTAGGCATTTTGATTTTCTTCGATCTCTTCCGGAAAGTATTTAACGCGCGATTGCGCGAGTTCAACCCGATAAGCATCGTCTAGGTCAGAATGTGTTCCGCTACCGTCTGTTCCTAGGTTTTGAACCATTGAGAAACGAGGATAGAGTACCAGGCCATTGTTATTGAATACCGATAGATACCATCGTATTGCCCAGGAATTTATTTTTCCGGCTTTATATTCTTTTACTTGCTTCCAAAAATTTTCTTTACCGTCTATGCTGAACCGTTTTTTATCTTTACGAGTGAAATCCTTGGTAAGTTCGTTGATGTCTGGATTAAACCGATCCCATGCGGATTTCCATGTTGCCCACCCCCAAGAGTTAGCAACACGGAAGAAGAAAGATTTTGGCAACCGCCGGGGATGTTGTACAGGATACATATAACCGCTTATTTCCATCACGCGCTCGTTATGCTCGTAGCGTTCTAATGCATCGTTGAAGTATGTTAGTGCCCAAGGGGAGGTCTCTAGATCATCTTCTAAGACAATGATACGACCGTGTTTGTTTATGATTTTGGTCACTCCGTCGATGACGTTTCCTGCTAAGCCGAGGTTGTGTTTACGTTCAATAATTGTGATGTGTTTGAAAGCCCAGGGCTCGCGAATTATGGAGCGAACAGCATTGACGGGCTCAACGGCGTTGGCATTTTTGGGGCCGTCTGAAACGATATAAAGTAACGATTGCGAGGCTAATAAGTTTTTTTCCAACGCCATCAATACTTTTCGAGTATGCTTAGGGCGATTATATACAAATAAGACGATTGGTGCTATCTCCATATATGATTCCTCTGAAGGCAAAGATAGGATTAATTCTTCTAATGGCCTGTTTTCCTTTGGTTTTCTCGCTCCTGTATCGCTATCTTTGTTACCTTAGATTTGTATCAATTTTAATGAGCGAAAATACCAAACAACATACCCTTAAAGGCTTGTTTTGGAATGCTATTGACCGTTTTGGCAATCAGCTTATCACGACCATTGTAGGGATTATTGTGGCAAGGGTACTCGATCCTAGTGATTTTGGTGTGGTGGGGGTGCTTGTAATTTTTTCTACTGTGTCTACCGCATTTGTCGATAGTGGCCTTGCAACCTCTTTGGTACGGGCGCAGGAGATAAAGGACAAGGACTACTCGACAATGTTTGCTTTTAACTTGCTGGTGTCCATTTTTTTATATCTTGTATTGTTTTTTTCTGCTCCGGCAATAGAGCGGTTTAATGATATTCCCGGTTTAGCGGTATATGCAAGGGTAATGTTTTTGCAGCTGTTGATTCACGCGTTCGGTATTGTGCAATACGTGAAGCTGTTAAAGAGCTTCTCTTTTCAGGCGACAGCGCGGATTAATGTATTTGCAATTCTTTTTTCGGGTATCATTGTTGTCTGTCTGGCTGTGACTGGTTTTGGGGTATGGGCTTTGCTGCTACAGCCTGTTCTATATTCGTTAAGCAGGACGGTGCTTCTTTGGGTTTGGGGAGATTGGAAATTAGACTTAAGCTTCTCAAAGGAATCATTGAACCGCCACCTTTCCTTTTCGCTGTCTTTTATGGTTGGTAGTATGTTGAGTAAGATATTTTCACCGATGTATTATTCTTTTATTGGTAAACATTTTACAACAAGCCTAACCGGTATTTACTATCAGGCAAATAAGTGGGGAGAAACACCGAACCTTTTACTGTCCAGTATTGTTCAAGGCACAACGCTCGCTACCCTTGCTCCAATTCAGCACGATTTCCCTCGCTTTTTAAATGCCTGCCGTAAGTCGGTCCGGTCGTTAGCATTCGTTTTATTCCCAGTGAGCTTCTGTGCTATCCTAGTCGCTGAACCGGCGTTTGTGTACTTTTTAGGGGAGAAGTGGCGCCATTCCATTTTGTTTTTCCAAGTATTATGCTTTGCTGGAATTTTCATTTCCTTAGCTGATATGAATGTGAACTTTCTAAATATTAAAGGCCGCTCGAGACTTACATTGTGGCTGGAAGTTTTCAAGATAGGTTTGGCGGGAATGGTGCTCTGGTTCACCTATAAACATGGGATCCTTTATATCGTGTGCGGGCAGCTTGGCATACGCCTGTTGTTCTTCTTTGTTAGCACTTTTTTAAGCGGACGCGTTTATGGTTTTAAAATTGGTTTGCAGCTGAAAGATTTGTTGCCTGCGTTCTTTTTAAGTGTGATAGCATTTTTAGTTGGTTGTGTTCCCTTGTATTTGTTCCCGCAGATTGGAGATTTGTTAATTTTTTTATTGCAAGGATTGTTGTTCTTTGCTGTATATATTGTGTGTAGTCATCTATTTAAAAATGAAATATGGCTGGAGCTTTTTGAGTTATTCAAAAAGAAGATAAGCAAAACGTGATATGGAAGTTGCTAGAGGAAATTGGGTAGGTTTTGGAACTGTATTTTATAATTTAAAATCGGGGAAGTATTCCAAAAACATTAATGAAGTAATTGACCATAGGAATCTCGAGATTGACCGGGAAGGGTTGGCCGCGTATTTAGATTTCGGCTATTCTGTTTTTGGACGCACGCCGGTGAAAGACGTTCGATACTTATTGCCAGGTGAGTTTTTAGTACTGCAGGACGACAACCTTTCGGTACGTCAAGGGGAAGATACAACGCTAAGAAAGCTCGGTATACCCTCCAGAGTAGAGGATGTGCTGGGACTGCTCGAAAACAGCGTGAATAACTGGGCGTCATCCTTTTCCGAGGATATTTTGATACCGACCAGTGGCGGGTTCGATTCGCGGTTACTTAACGTGCTAACGGCTGATAAGGAGCGTATACATTCCTATACCTATGGCACGTCATACCATCAAAATAAATCGCGTGAGGCGGTATACGCAAGTGAGCTGTCTAAAAAGCTAGGCACTTATTGGAAAAGGATCGATTTAGGGAAGTTTAACCAATATATTCCGGATTGGTACGGTAAGTTTGGGCCTGCTGTTGCGGCCTCAGGGACCTACCATATGGAATTCTATAAAAAGATCAAACATAACGAACAAGATAGAAAATTAGGTCTGCTCAGCGGCATAATCGGTGATGCCTGGGCGGGAGCGGTCAATGTTCCCCCGGTGACGGGACCGGCAGAATATATAAAGTTAGGTTATACGCACGGCATGAGCGCTGACTCCTCGCGTGCGATAAATGCTAGTTATAAAGAGCTAGCCGAGCAAGCGTATGAAAGGAATCGTGATCATTTGGATATTCCGGAATTCCGAATTATTACTGCTATGCGCACGAAGATGATGTTGTTACAGTATCTTATTTCGGTACCAGAAGAAGAAGGATTCTTCGGATATTCACCTTTCATCGACGAAGATATATCGCTCGCTACACTTAATTTACCGATTTACGAGCGCCAGGGTAGAAAGTGGCAGCGCGATTATTTTCGTGATCGAGGATTACTGTTCGAAGAACAGAAGCATGACTATACCTATCAAAACTCGTTAAATTACGATGCCTTAAGGCACGAAACACTTGATCCACTAAATGTCAAGCTGCTAAGAGAAGTATTTCGTGAAGAATATATCCACTGGATAAATGCAGAACTAGCAGATATGGGGATGAGTGAACGCGTCTTTCAGCGTTTGATGCATACGCCTAAGGTGAAAGAGGTACTTAAGCTTGCCGGATTTAAGAACAAGCTGATATCCGCATATTTTGCGTATATTACGATTAAACCTATTGAGATACTTTTAGAAAAACGGAATGCCTCATAAGTTACTTTTTACCGGTGATGTTGTTTTAGCGTCTAAACCTGAATTTTCCGCAGCGTTTCAGGAGCTATTTGATGGTCAGCATATACGATGCTGCAACTTCGAGGCTCCTTTGGAAGGTATAGGCGCGCCCATTCGAAAGACGGGACCGCTAGTTAATCAGAGTGCTCTAGCTGCCGAGTGGTTAAAAGAACTTGGCTTCGACCTGTTTGCTATTGCAAACAATCACATTGCAGACTATGGTTCCCAGGCGCTTCTGAATACACGAGAAAGGCTTGGAGATCGATGTACGTTTGGAGCAGGTACGCGTGAAGAAGCTTACCAGATGTTGGTTCGTGAAATACAGGGCGTGAAATATGGTTTTGTGGCCTATGCGGAGAACGGATATGGGGCATTAAGTGAGGATCAGGAAGTAGGCTATGCTTGGGTAAATCATAAACGAATAACGGCCGACCTTAAAAACTTTAAAGAACAGGTAGACTTGCTTATTGTACAAGTCCACGCAGGTGTTGAGATGGTCGAGGTACCAATACCGGAATGGCGTGAACGTTATCGGCAGCTTGTCGATAGCGGCGCGGATGCTGTTGTGGCACACCACCCGCACGTTTTGCAGGGGATGGAATACTATAAGGAAAAACCTATCTTTTACAGCCTAGGGAATTTCTATTTTGACGGAATCTCAAATAGAGATGACTGGAAGATCGGGGGAGCATTGGAGTTAAGGGCAGAGTCGGGTAAGATTACGGGTTATACAATGCATGTTATTGAGAAATCAGGAACGCTTGTGTCGCTGATGGAGGAAGGGCGCGCGGACAATCTTTTCGCTAGCCTGAATGCAAAACTGGGCGATGAAACCGCGTATCTCGCCTACGTCGATAAGATAGCGGAACAGCAGTGGAAGAATCATCATATACAATACTATCAAAAAGGGATCAATGGTTTAGTTGTTTATAACCTTAAGGCTATCGCTAAGCATTTCAAAAGGTTGATTTTTAACCGTGGAGTGGACTATAGTATGCTTTGGCATAATACCATGATCGAGAGTAATCTCTGGATAGTTCAAAGAGCTATCAAGAAGATTAATCGAGAGAGGGAATAACCTAAGGGGCCTTCCTACTAAAAAGACTCAATTTCTAAAGCAAATATTCTGTTGATTTAGAAATTGAGTCGATTAAAGCTTTTCTCTAAATAAGCTTAAATTATCTTTACGAAGTTCGAGAATTCTTTTAATTTGGGATGGTTAGCATCCAAATCCGTTACCAAGTAAGTAACGTCGCGTAGTGGTGCGACGCGCATTTTCTGGTTCGAGTTTAACTTCTCTGTAATCGAAAGGATAGCTAGGCTCTTTGAACTTTTTATCATTGCACGTTTAATCTGTACTACTTCCCAATCCGAATCTGTGATTCCTTCGTCGAGTGACAAGCTGTTTGTTCCCAGCAGGCAAAGATCGACACGTAAATCCGAGAGTTCATTTATGACTTGTGATCCTGTGACAATATTAGTATTGCGGGATAGCTTTCCACCAATTAGAATAACCTCTATGTTTTCTTTTTCGGCTAGTTCTAGGGCCACTAGAGGGCTGATTGTAAAGAAGGTGCATTGAATGTCGCTTGGTACCAGACGGGCTAGCTCAATCATCGTTGTTCCTCCTCCCACAAGGACGGTCATCCCGGTTTGAATTAAGGAAATAGCTTTCTTTGCAATCTCTTTTTTAGATTCTTTGGCATAAACATTTCCCTCCTGAAACGGAAATTGGAACGATTTGGAGAGCGCTCCTCCGTATACCTTTAATACCTGACCATTTTCTGCTAGTTCATTTAGATCTCTACGTATCGTATCTTCCGAGACATTTAGCTGTACACTAAGGTCCGAAGACAAAACTTTGTTATGTAAGTTTATCTGGTGAATGATATAGGCTTGTCTTTCTTCCTTTAACATAAGTCTATTGATTAGTGGATTATAATACTGTTTTAGTTTGAATCGTTTTGATCCTCTCTAGGTTTTTGTTTTGTTATTCCCGCTTTAAAGCGCGGTTTGAAGCCCGTTGGTTTAGCGGACTGTAACGTTTGCGCATCTTTCTCTTCCAGCGGTGCTTGACTTTCGTCTGTTTTTTCGGCTTTCTGTTCGTTCGGCTCTGCAGGTTTTGTGACACCAGCTCTAAAACGTGGTTTAAACCCAGCGGGCTTGCTAACTATCGGCTGTTCGCCGGGCAGCTCACTTTCGTCCAGTTTTTCGGCTTTCTGTTCGTTCGGCTCTGCAGGTTTTGTGACACCAGCTCTAAAACGTGGTTTAAACCCAGCGGGCTTGCTAACTATCGGCTGTTCGCCGGGCAGCTCACTTTCGTCCAGTTTTTCGGCTTTCTGTTCGTTCGGCTCTGCAGGTTTTGTGACACCAGCTTTAAAACGTGGTTTAAACCCAGCGGGCTTGCTAACTATCGGCTGTTCGCCGGGCAGCTCGCTTTCGTCCAGTTTTTCGGCTTTCTGTTCGTTCGGCTCTGCAGGTTTTGTGACGCCGGCTTTAAAACGTGGTTTAAACCCAGCAGGCTTGCTAACTATCGGCTGTTCTTCCGGCAGCTCGGTTTCATCTAGGTTTTGGGCTTTCTGTTCGTTCGGCTCTGCAGGTTTTGTGACGCCAGCTTTAAAACGTGGTTTAAATCCAGCGGGCGGGCTTGCTATCGGCTGTTCGCCAGGCAGCTCGGTTTCATCCGTTTTATTGGCCTTCTGATCGTTTGGTACTGCAGATTTTGCTATACCTGCTTTAAAGCGAGGTTTAAATCCAGCAGGCTTGCTTGCTGCTGGCGCTGCAGCATGTGGCTGTTCTGTTGTTTCCGGCTTATCTGCGTTTTCTTGGCTTGGCTCTTCCGAGTTCGTTGCACCAGTTTTGAACCTAGGCTTAAAGCCAGCCAGCTTGCTCGCTGCCGGTTGTTCTTCCCCTTGCTCAGCTTTGTCAGTCTCGATTCCTCGATCAACTGGGACTGGCGTAGGTCCACCAGCTTTAAACCGTGGTTTGAATCCACTTGGAGCCGCGGTGGTTGCCGCCTTGGCCGAATCGGAAACCACAGAAGGTGCGATCTTGGATTCTGCTTTTGCAATTGGTGGGGCATCTAGATGATACTTTTTGCGGAGCGCGTTGAACCAGAATTTCTTCGTGTGATCGAAACTTTTCTCTCCCATTTGGGCATAATGATTCTTAAACTCTTCGTAAAGAGCTTGATCTGCTGCTTGGAGTAGAGAAAGGTCTATTTTCTTTTTAGTAAAGAATTCTTCGAACGTCTGCATTATTAGGTGATAAATTTAGGAAATATAACTAACAACCACATGACTTTTATCCCGAAAGAGACGGGAAGATTTGTTTTTTCTCAAATTTGCCATGAGTTTCTACCTATTACTAGCGTATGGATACGGCTGATTTATTCGTGGTGTAGCATTTGCCTCTAAGATCCAGAGCCCTGATGGTCCCTGTGGGGGGATAAAATAAAGCGAGTGATCCCACTCGCTTTATTTTGTTGTTAGTCCATGTTATGATAGACCGCTTGGACATCGTCGTCCTCTTCAATCTTATCGATCATTTTTAGGACGTCTGCTGCTTGTTCTTCGTTTAAAGAGGTGTGTGATAGCGCTATACGCTCTAATTTTGCCTCTTTTACTTCGATGCCTTTTTCTTCCAGCAGGCTTTGCATGTTTCCGAAATCTTCAAAGGAGGTTTGTAACACAACGACATCGTTGCCTTCTTCATCTTCTTCTACGTATAACTCTTCAAGACCTCCGTCGATCAGTTCGAGTTCTAATTCTTCGATATCTGTATCCTCTACTGCTAGGAAGCGGAAAATTGATTTACGCTGGAATATAAAATCTAACGATCCCGTCTTCCCGAGTGATCCGCCCGCTTTTGTAAAATAGCTCCGTATGTTTGCTACTGTACGGTTGGTATTATCGGTTGCGGTTTCTATCAATACAGGTGCACCATGAGGGCCGTAGCCTTCGTACACGTATTCTTCGTATCCCTTAGCATCTTTCTCAGACGCACGTTTTATCGCTGCTTCAACACGATCTTTAGGCATATTTACAGCTTTCGCATTTTGGATCGCTGTACGCAGGCGTGAGTTGTTTTCTGGGTGAGGTCCGTTTTCTTTTACCGCTATGGCAATTTCTTTCCCTAAACGTGTAAACTGCACGGCCATTTTAGCCCAGCGTTTAAATTTTCTTTCTTTCCTAAATTCAAAGGCTCTACCCATTTTTGTTTGTTTTATTTTAGATTTTCGATCATGTCTTTCGTCATGGCCTGTAAATCAAAAGTTGGCTTCCAGTTCCAGTCTTTCCGCGCCGTCGAATCGTCGATGCTTGCTGGCCAGGAGTCTGCGATTGCTTGACGAGGGTCATTATCAACGTAAGACATCTCAAAATTAGGAAGAATTTTTTTAATTTCTTCTCCAATCTGGGCGGGAGTAAAAGAGACCCCAGCTAGATTATAACTTGAACGGATGGTTAGCTGTTCTTCAGGAGCGTCCATCAGGGCGATTGTTCCCCGAACAGCGTCATCCATATATAGCATTGGAAGCGCAGTGTTTTCGGATAGGAAACAGGTATATCTACCGCTTTTTAAAGCTTCAAAGAATATGTCAATGGCATAATCCGTTGTTCCTCCGCCTGGTGCCGTTTTCCAAGAAATAATCCCTGGGTAGCGTACGCTTCGGATATCCAAACCATATTTGTGATGGTAGTATTCGCAAAGGCGTTCACCGGCAAGTTTAGAGATGCCGTAGATGCTGTTTGGATCCATTATGCAGTATTGAGGTGTCTCTTTTTTCGGAGAATGCGGACCGAATACAGCGATGGAACTCGGCCAGAAAATCTTTTTGATACCAAGTTCTAACGAAAGATCTAGTACGTTCAGAAGGCCGTTCATATTAAGATCCCAAGCTTTCATTGGATATTGTTCCCCTGTAGCTGAAAGCATTGCGGCTAACAGATATATTTGTGTTGGTTTATATTTTTCAAGCAATGCTTTTAAAGCGGGCTTGTCTAGCACGTTTATCGTTTCGAAAATTTCTCCTTCCTTCGGATTTTTCGGTTCACGAAGGTCAGAGGTTATTACATTGTCTTTGCCAAATTTTTGGCGAAGGGCTGCGGCAAGTTCAGAACCGATCTGACCGTTTGCCCCAATCATAATTATACGCTCTTTCATCGCAGCAAAGATAGGTCATTTTTTATCTTTTTGTCAAGTATGGATAGGTGATCACCGTCGAGTAAAGACGCTGTTTTTCACGTATTAGCATAAGTTTTTTTTCCATTTTTTTTTTGAAAAATAGTTGGCTTTTTTGTGCTGAAATTTTATCCGTTAAAATCGATGATGGAGATCGCCTTTTCTCAAAGAATGCCCTTAGGATATTATTCAATCGGTTGACTATTCTTTATGTCTTCGTAAATCTTTGTCTCCATAGAGCAAAATTATCGCAAAGGTTGCGCTGTTTTGCTCGCTGAATTATGTGACTGCATCGATCTTTTGACGAAGAAAATTTGGCAATAAAAAAAATATATTTTTTTTTATATTTTTTTTATTTCGGCCGTTTTTGTCGCGAAAAGAACTTTAAAATTGGCCTTTTTCACGCGGATTTTTACTTTTTATTCAGTTTATATGGTCAATTTCCTGTGTCTTTTTGTTACATAAACGCCCAAGTTTGGAGTTCCTCATCATCTATTCTATTCGTTGATCTGTTCTTTTAGCAGCTGAATAGGATGATTATCTCCATCAGTTCCGTATTATATTTTGAATCGGTGCTATTTTAGCGAATCTACAATAATAATTCAGCATACGGAGAATATCTGATTTATTGTGTTTTTGTTGTTTGTTGCGAATCTACAAATAAATAACCCGTTTTGTTGATTATTTTATATAAAGGAGCTCTGTTTTTCGACAAATTTTAATATTATCTACTAAATTGGTGGTTGTTTTTCGGCGCGGATAAAAAAAGTTTCCGGTTTATTTTGTATGTTTGGCACTTTAGAATTTAAGTAATAAATTTTAAGTCGTATTTAATAACAAATTAACAATTAAACTATGAAAGTTGCAGTAGTAGGCGCAACAGGCCTTGTAGGGTCAGAAATCTTGACCGTTTTAGCGGAACGCAATTTCCCAGTAACAGAATTAATTCCAGTTGCTTCTGAAAGAAGTAAGGGTAAGGAAATCGAATTCAAGGGGAAGAAGTATAAGATTGTAACGCCAAGTGAAGCTATTGCATTGAATCCTCAGGTAGCATTATTTTCTGCGGGAGGTGGTACCTCTACAGAATTTGCTCCTCAATATGCTGCGGCTGGGATTACAGTAGTAGATAATTCTTCTGCATGGCGCATGGACCCGAGTAAGAAACTTGTCGTACCTGAGGTTAATGGCGATGTATTATCTGCTGAGGACAAAATTATAGCAAATCCTAATTGCTCGACGATTCAAATGGTGGTCGTTTTAAAGCCATTACACGACAAATATAAAATTAAGCGTGTGGTTGTTTCAACCTATCAGTCGGTAACTGGTACTGGTGTGAAAGCAGTCACTCAGCTTATGGATGAACGTGCTGGAAAGCAAGGAGAGAAAGCATATCCTTATGAAATCGATTTGAATGTTATCCCTCAGATCGATGTGTTCCAAGATAATGGATACACTAAAGAGGAAATGAAAATGATCTTAGAAACGAACAAGATTATGGGTGATGATTCTATCCGAGTTACGGCTACGACGGTGCGTATTCCTGTGATGGGAGGCCACTCGGAATCGGTAAATATTGAGTTTGAGAATGATTTTGACTTAGCAGAGGTTCGCGCACTTTTGGCTGATCAAGAGGGTGTTATCGTTGTTGATGATCCAGCTAACCTAAAGTATCCGATGCCTAAAGACGCGCATGGTAAGGATGAGGTACTTGTGGGACGTATACGCCGAGATGAATCTCAGGACAAAACGATTAACCTTTGGGTGGTAGCGGATAATCTCCGCAAAGGCGCTGCGACTAACGCAGTTCAAATTGCGGAGCTTTTAAACAAAAAAGGTTTATTGTAATAGCTCGACTAACTACCAATCAAGATTAAGGGCATCTGCCCGGATATTTTGTACATATAGTGAACAGGATTCTTCAGAATCCTGTTTTTCTTTGTGGTATTATACATACCATTGACACGTTTTCTAGAATGGCTCTCATATGAGCTTATTTACCGTTAATCGCCACTTCCTCCTTCTTTAACGGAAAGCTTAGTTTGGCTGTAGAGGCCGATAATGCCCCGTCGTAAAGTACTTTGCTGCTTACCAGACTCTCTTTTTTGGTACTCATGCTTCAACGCGTACGTCAGTATTCTCTTACAGATCTGTTCAGTATTATCTAGTTAGGATAGCAATCGTTGCACGTGGAAGCTGGCTAGCGTTATTTATGGTAGCCTCATCATGTAGATGACTCTGCTCGAAGATATCGTGAAAGGATCAGAGGAATTTTTCATCACGAAATATGGGGATCTACCACGCGGATTGTTTCTGGTGTCTTCCTATAGTGCCTTTGGGAAGATTCCAAGTCGTCTTGTTCTCATGCCAAATAGTGGCTCTTTGCTCAGTGAAGATGCACAGGTGTGCTGGTCAACAATTGAAAAAGAATAGGGCAACTCGTTTGGAGTTGCCCTATCTGGATATATTAAAAAAATCTTATTTTTCAATTATTCAGGTCTGAAAGCAAATGTGCTGTCAAATATGAACGATGAGTTAACTCCTGTAGTGATGTAACCCACGCCGTCAATCGCAAAACCAACTGCTTTTTCACGTGCATCTGTCGTAAGGGCTGTGCGGTCATCATTCCAAGTGTCGGATGATGGATCGTATTCGAACACAGAACTCGATATTGCAGTTCCAGATCTACCACTTACAACATACCCTTTGTTTCCAAGAACAAATGCAGCTGCATTATATTTTCTTGCATCGTACGTGTAATTGGCATCATCACGATTTAAATCGTTTAATGCTGTCCACGTCGTTCCATCAAATGAATAGAAATCTTCAGGGAGAGCGGAGCTGGTTGCGTTACCGCCACCAACATAAGCTTTGCCATCGATTACGAATGAAAAGGCGAATGCTTTTTTGTATTTAAACGGTACATTGATCTCCGTCCAGGTATCAGTTTTTGGATCATAACGGTAGAAGTCACTAAATTTAGCTTCTGTTTTCGTTGAGCCCAATCCTACGTATCCGTAACCGCCAATAGCAAAGGCTACAGCACCGTAACGAGCTTTTCCTGGGAAGTCAGCAATCTTTGTCCACTGTTTTGTTGCAGCGTTGTATTTGTAAAAATCTTGAAGATCTTCCGTTCCTGTCGAACCGGTTCCAACGAATCCATTTCCATCGATTGCAAAACCGACAGCCATTTGACGAGCGGCGCCTGGAAAGTCCGGAATGTCAGCCCATGTTTTTCCGTCAAATGCAGCACCATCGTTTACCACACCAACGTTCTTCACATATCCCCCGATGACGTAACCCTTTTTGTCTAACGTGAAGCCTGCAGCTCCGTTTCTAGGATCGTTCTTGAATACGATTGAACGAGTCCATTCTGTGCCTTCTTCCGGTGTTTCCTCATCATCGTCTTTACTACATGAACTGAACGAGGTAAAAGCAATTGCGCTGACTAGGATTAACAATAGCCAATTCTTCTTATTCATAAGATTACTTAAATTTAGTGTACAATATATTCAATTTAATTTTTGGTTTACCATTTTCCGTTGCCAGAAATGTGGTACTGAAACTATTAAACAGCTCCGTGCGATTATT
>NZ_JABMCQ010000087.1 GCF_013179575.1 Sphingobacterium shayense
GTATACCAAGCAGACAAGACTTGGTTCCTTAGTGATAATTTTCTTTTTTTTACCATGCAGAAGAACAAAGATAGGCGGCCCAAGACGATTAAGATTCCTATAGCCCCCATGGCCATTGAATTTATACACGATAGTATCAGCAATAAGCTGTTCAATTTGCCGACACAACAAGAATATAATCGAACATTAAAGGATATAGCCATAAAAGTTGGAATCAATAAACGTATAACCTCTCACGTTGGTCGGCATACATTCGGGTATCTTTTTATGACGGCGGTCGGTGATATCTATGCTTTAAAAGAGATCATGGGTCACTCGAAAATTGAAACAACCCAAAGATATGCTCATTTAGATGAGGAATATAAATTAGAGCAAGTTATGAAGATGCAAGGAGGTTTCTAAGAATGAGGAGTCTTAGTTTATTTAAAACATTTTCTATATTTGCTAATGTTATTCGACACCACACATGTCTGAATTTATTTTTCCCAATGGATGTATTTCCATTGGGTTTGTTGTTTTCTTGCTCTACCTACGCAGGGGAATAAGCTATACTCGAATAATAATGCGAAGCCCAATTATGAAGCGGATATTTCTGCCCGTACATTAAAGCGCCTGAACTATCCCTAGAAACATATTCTTCGGGAGCTGATTCTATTGCTGTATAGTCTGTATACATATACATGCTCCCATATGTATCACTATCTCTAACGTTGCCTCTTCCGGTCGTTTGACCTCCTGCATATGAAACTTCCACTGTTCCGACAGTCAACGGATTTACCAGTTTAATTTGAACGGTATCGCCTCCGACAACTGAAATACTCTGAATTGACATTGACCCAATATTGTTGGTAACGTAAAACCCTGCATTACTGACCTGTTTGGAAAAATGGGTGTCAATTATCAACGGTTGTACAGGAACTTTGAATTGAACATTGATCGTGCGTGAATCGATTACAGAAACGGCCTTTCCAACGACAACACTTGCGCGACTCCCCTTAATAAATGCTTCAAACAATGCTTTTCCTAACAGTTCCCCGTACCATCGAGCACCATTATCACTCATATGATCAGATGTAGGCTGCATTCCAGGAGCAAAATAAACGGGATTGATGAGTATAACGTCTTCATTCTCTTGCGCAAATTCAATCTGTGCCATAGTAATGTTCTGTTCTACCTGATCGTTCCACACCCTGCCAGTCTGATATATAAACATCAAAGGTTTGGATGGCTGACCATATATGTTCATTACGTCAGCTTGAACATCATTCTTATATTGAAGTAATAATGCCTTATACTCGTTTTTGTCGCGAGTTTGATTCGTACCATCCGTTAAACCCTGACCAGCGCCACTATAATTGCTTTCACCTTGCATCCAGATGAATGCTGACATTGATATAGACTTGCTATTAGCGTCCGCATATGCCTTTGATCGGATGAGAAAATTCAGCAACCTTGTAGTATAAAGATTTTCTCCGGCTTCAAACACCGACGTGTTAGTACAATTTTTCGACAATGCCTCAATACTCCTGCTTCCTCTAGCTACCGAATTTGCGTAAAACTCTGTCGATGGGTTTCTGTATCTTCTCCATAGCTTACTAAAATGGTTTACTCCCGATATTAAAGGAATTTCACCTTGACCCGGTATCGAAGCAAGAGGATTAACACTATCTAGTAGCGCATTACCTAATACTGTAGGAGCCGGACCAAACATAAAGTTGCCTAAAAACGCTACCGTGGTAACGCCAACAGCGGGACTGTTATTAGCCATCAATGACTGTCCTGTACCCATAACTACATTGATATCAGCTTCGCCGATATTTTGAAACTCAATGGCGCCGAGATCCGATATCTGAGAATAGTCGACTTTAGCCGAGACGGTGCCTAGTGATTGTGGTGTAGCCCTAATTTCTACAATTGTTAGATTTCGGTTAGTATCATTCGACAATGCTATAATTTTAGTGGACTGATCTACAGGAATCCATTCGTCTATTGGAACCTCTCCTGTTGATGACTGCTTATTTCTAGTTATCAAATTCGCAGCTTCTATTGGTAGCGCGGTAAATTGCGACATCCACGCAACTGCTGAATAATTTACTGTGCCCACCACCCGTACATGAGATATACTCCCCGGAACAATTTCATAGTATTTAACCCAGAATGAAACAAGCTCGGACGGGTTGTCCGCTAAGTCACCCGATCCATTTACGTATTTATCAGATATTACGATAGGGTCGTCGACACCGATAATCAACTGTTTGTTACTTGGCGACACAAAACTTACTTCACCCTCGCTCAAGTATTTGTAAGATTCAATATCAGTTACTAACACTTCTCTACCCTCGGTCGGAATGTATGACAAGGTTAATATATAAGTGGTGTCCTCATTAATATCAACCCACTGGTCGATTGCGGTCAATGTCCCCGATGAAAGATTAAGGCCCTTCGCAAAATTTCCTGACAAAGTGAAGTCCCCTTTGAATTCGGCATAATAGTATGATGAGGACAGATGAATCTCTCCTTGGATACGGACCTTTTTAACCGTTTTAGGATTTATTTCAAATATATTTAACTTTAGACTTGAGTTTTCTTGATAACTATTATCTGATACCCCTATAAAATGCCCTATGTCAAACCGAGGAGTAATCACACGCTGCGCCAGCAATTTAAAGCCATCTGTTTGTTTATCCAACAGACTTGTCGTGTCTACCTCCGGCAACGCCCCCATATCAAACAATTCCCATGAAATACCGTCCCAATAAAACTGCCATCTTTTATCACTAGTCACTTCGGGAAATCCTTGATAAAATCCTGGTTGAGGTTCGAATTTTCTTTTTTGCCCAGCTGGTCCAGCAGGAATAACAGCCGGATTTGTTTCTGTGCCGGGAGCTATAGGATCTATCAGTTCCGAATTGACGTCAATTCGGAGTGACAGCCAGTTGAAAAATTCGAAAAGTGTAAGGCTTCTAAACTTATCTTCATGTGCATATTGACAAAGTATATAAGCATTCTCAATATCGCTGATTGTACTTAAGCTATTAAGTTTTGCGTCCATTTTATTGTATAATTAGATTATATGGTATTATTCCAAGTTCTGGATAACCGGTTTTTGTGTCGCTATATCGGAAGGTAAAAGCGAAACTGTTCAATTCGCCTTTGACTAAATTTGTTTCTGGGTTATTTAGTACGATGGGGCGTAGGGCTCCGTCATGGAGGTGATATCGCTGTTTACTATATAGAAAATCAATGCATTGCTTTCTATGAAGTTCATTTTTTATATATCCGCTATTCTTTAAAACCGAGTAATTTGGCGTCTGGTTGAATTCGTATTCGTTTTCATCGAATAGACCGGTCGATATAGTATTGGCATTCTGATCTTCGTGTTCTCCAGAAAACATAAGAGTATCCCAGCCTCCGAGTCGATTTAGGTATAGAAATGTGTCGCCATCAAATTCGAATCGATTTGAAAATACGAAGCGTTTGTATCCATTCCTGATCGCGGATCCCTCTAACGTGTATACATCGAAATATTCATATTCGGAATCAAACAATTGAATCATTCTACCTGGATTAAGATTGATCGAATACAACACATTTGCATTTAATGTTCCGAGCGTTATTATCTTATCAGAACCGTCGATCAGCCGGCCTTTTGCGATTGCAGTTACATTGATCGGGGGATAGGCTGATAGGTAAAGTGGCTGATGAAACGTTACTTCAGACACTGCCGGTACGATATTTAACCAACTATCTCGAAGAAAACCGTTTACATCAAATGGCTGCCGGCGAACATATCCTTTAACGACTGTAAATAATATTTCTTTCGTTTCATCCAAATCCGATAACTCAAGTTTGAAATTCGCTACCCCAGAAGACTGAACGCTGATGGTTTGGTTGTAATCAGGTAATGTTCCGCTCAAAAGTAAGTCTGCGATCTCACTAAACTTTAATACGAGCTCTCCATCTGCAGGTGGTTGATCATAGGTTTCGTCAATGATCAATTGCTCGGCTTTAAACAATTTGACATCAATCGTAGAATTGGTCGACACGACCTTAACATGAGGCAATGACAACGAATAATTTATTGAATCCGGTTGCTGGTTAACTGTAAGCATAATTAGAATTGAATAACATCGTATGTCAATCCGACACCAACTCCATATGTTAATCCTTTAGGGGTGGCCAGCGGTCCTCCAAATACGCCTAAACTCCACTTAGGAGATTTTGGCACGCGGTTCACGTCAATGACATTTGATATCTTGACTCGAGGATCACTTGCGTGTATAACCGATCGATATTCAGTTGATGAAAACAGATTTTTTCGGTAGGGCGCGTATGCCTGCGTTAATTTCAAACGAACACCAGGATAAATTGAATCGTTGTTCAGGTTTACTTTCACGTCGAATGTCGGATCATCTTTTAAAACGAGCCATTCAATTTTTGTAACTGTATCTCTTTGTCTTTCTCCCTTACCTTTACCTTCGATTTTAGCAATGTACGATCGGAGGCTTACTATTTCACTCGTCGCCACACCCAAAGCTTTGGACATCGTGTCCACGACACCTTTGGATACATATCCGTCGACTGGACCAGGTGTCTGAAGCGGGTTATACATTGCAGTCGTTGTGCCGGCAGACGTGTCACGAATTACTTCCCGTATCACAAGAGTGTCGACACCATTTTCTAATAATTTTTGGTGACTTGTCCAAAGTGTCTGATACTCGTTGTCGCTACCTTTCCACATTCGAAAAAGCACGATACTGGTGACGGATGTGACCAGTAGTAATGCTATTAAAATGAAGGTTGATTTTTTCATGGCTGTATCTTGTTTAGTGCCTTCTCTGTCGCAGTCCGAGCAACGGAGTCGTTCTGTTTTACCTCTTGCTTTTGCGCTTGTTGCATCATAAATGCATCAAACATTCGTGTACGCATATCTCGAAGTTCTGAGGATAGAGAGGCAATAGTTTCTCTATCTACCTTTCGATCGTCCACACAGTCTTCGTCTTTTTGTTCTAATCGAACCTCTCCTGAGATTCCCCAGGAGATTAGAACGGTTAACAGAATAGCCAATAGTGTGATCTTGACATTCTTGCTTAGTGCGTTAAAAATTGGTTCGAATAACTTTAAAAACATGTTGTAAAAATCGAATTATAGCCACGGTTAATAAAGGACAACACCTTAGGCTTCGACCATATCGACGACTGCCGGATCTATCGTATTCGCTCGCAAGGTTATCTGAATTTTATCGACGAAGAAATTGCGACCACGTACATGAACTTTATCGCCCAGATCCAGTTTGTGAAGATCTATTGCGTTAAGGAGGAATGTTCCCTTTAATCGTAGCTTGTCACGTTCGATCCACTGTTTATAGTTCTTGTGATATTTTTCAATCAATCCATTTTCGCCTTCCCAGAGAAGATTGAGGGTATTGTTGGCGTCCGGATAAATGGAGGCATAGGGATAGGTTCTTGTTGTCGCATGAGGAACTTGGCGCATCCCTTTATAAATTACAAGCGGTATGATTTCTGATCGCTTCGATCTGTCAACGGAGAGTGCTGGAGCGGAAATGTAAAAAGTATTGTCATACAAGTCAACGTCATTTTCCATCGAATGAAATGCAGCCACTGGGTAAAGTGGTAGTGGGTTTACTTTCGGCTCAACAGTGTATTTATCACCTTCGACATCAAGATCGACGCCGAGTCGGTCGTCAATTAATTCGTATTCGAGCTCGTCCGAAAAAATATTAAAATCGGCCGATATGACATTGATTTCACGCTGTTGCGCACGCTTTATGAAGCGCTGTTTAGTTTCCTGAATATAAAACCGTTCCTCATAGAATTTCTCGTCGTCAAGGGTATACGGGTAGGATGCCATATCCCATATTGTGTTTACAGATACAAAGGTTTCGGTCGCTGTATAGGTTTCGGAATCACTATATCCAAACACGTATGCTTTTTTGTTTTCGCTTGTTAGTTCAGGGTTCCCAATAATCAAGGAAGTCCAATCTGCTTTAACGGTACCCAACATAACATCGTTATTACTTCGCATTTGCAATTTTCCTTTGTATGGGAAAAGCGACATACCAAATAGGCTAAGAAGCTCTTTGATAAAATCATTTGCGGAAACGTCGGGCATATAGTTTTTATATTCTATATACGGACTTGATGGATAGGGTTGATTCCATGCTGGTCTCGGATTTTCGACCATAGGGGGAAACTGCCGGTTGCTGAAGGTAGGGTCAGTCGCTTGTGATTCGAGTCGCTCTGTCCATTTGTTGTAATAGAATGTAGGCATTACAAGATTGCGAAGATCACCTTGGAGAAACATATTGTTGTCTAATACTGAACCCATAACCGTCTTGAATATGTGCCCAACGCGAAACAAAGGAAATACGTTGGCATGTGAGGTGCCGACCTTATAATTGTAGGTAAGATCCCTATCAATTAAGAAATTGCTCGACCATGGGTTGTATTGATTAAAGAATGCTGTGTCCTGGTACCGATATACTGATCGGAACCGTTCATAACCGGATGTTTGACCGATCCATTTCGTTTGGTAGTCCATTGACTCCCATCTGGAGAAAGGCATGGCTTTATCCAAGATTGCTACCGGTGCTAAGACGAAATCGTCTCTGTCAGTATTTACTGCCGAATCTGCCCATTGTTTATAGGAGTATGCAAAATTGGTGGAAGTGTAATAATCAATTCCTCCAGAGAATGATCCGTCAAAGGTTTCTCTACCGAAATCAATTTCATATAGTTTGCTCTTTATATCTTCGATATAGTCAATGCCTGAATAGGTCACCTTTAGTGTTTCCAGGTAACTAGTTAATTTTAGATGCCCTTTGCTGATCGTTATTGAATGAAATCGGATATCGACAGGGATGGTTCGGACGTAATTGGCTTGCTTGTAGGACCCGATTCTGTTCGGCCACCCGAAGAGCTCAAGGTTATGGCGCGTAGAGGGAAGCTCAAACGACAACGAAAATGGCGTAGGTATTCGATCCTCTTTGAGTAACGGATTTTCAATGGTAAGTGCAATTTGGATATCGGGAGGCAAGTTCAAAGCTTTGCCATTGTGAATGATCTCTAGCATGGTTTAGAAATTAGCGTCTTGTTCAATTGTATTGTATTCATCCATAGCTTCAAGGAATCCGTTTTTGCCGATCAACGAAACATCCGCTTTTAGGTTCTTAAGCCCGACATCAAGTTTTGTAACTGTTTTGTCGAGCTTTTTTAATATTTCGTACATACGCGGGTCATGAGCCGCTGAAGAAGTATCCTTTCCTGTAACAGATCCTCCTGATTGTCTACCAGTAGCGTGACCACGACCGAGTGTGCCAGCAATGACATCCTGAAGATTTAGCGTGTTGATGGTTCCGTTGCGCTGTGCTGTATCTAGTACATCAAGTATTGGTCGTACTGTTGGATTTTTGACTGCTTGAGCGTTTGCTACCCATTCGGAACCGTCTTCACCAACAATAACAGTAGGAGAGTTGACATATCCTCTTTTTGTTGGATCTACGTTCGCGTCGAATACTTTGCCATCCTGCGAACGCTCGACCTTTAGGGTTCCTCCAGAAGCTCTACCTTCAACTGATGGGAGAGGAGTGGACGCAATTGTTGCGACCTGAATCGCTCCAAAAGCACCAACTATGGCAGCCAATATCCAATTGGGAAGAACTGCAGTAACTGCTCTGGCTGTATTTACAATGGCAGACATTAAAGCAGCTGCTTTTTCCCTTTTTGCTTGCTTTCGTTGAGTTTCAGCACGTTTTTTATCCATTTCTTGATCAAGCTCGGAAACTTGTTTATTATAGGACTCTTGTGTTAATGTTCCTGCATCTAGGCGTTTTTGTAGATTTTCCTTTTTGCGATCATTTGCCTCTTGGTCTTTTTGAAGCATCGCGTTTTCTCTACTAGTTACAATTGAAGAATATTGTTGCCACATCTGGGTAGCGGCCCCTAAAAGATCTAATAGATCTTCGAACTCTATTTTGCCCTCTTTAATATTGTCAAGTAATTTTTCCCAATCATCGGATGACATACCGAAAATATCAACAGACCCATTTTTGCTATCAAGCCCGTCCGTTAGATCTCCTCCCTTCAGTTTCGCTATTTCCTCTTTTAACTCTCGTATTAGATCTAAGAGAACCTTGACCTTTTCTTCGGGAAGCAATGCGTCTGAAAGATCGATTCCTTCGAAATTTCCTGATGCGACAGCGTCTTGCAACATTCCCAAAAGTTTTTCAAGGTGGTGTCGCGTAGCTGTTTCTTCTTCTAAGCGTTGTTGGTTTTCTATTATGCGCTTGGCTTGGCCAAGAGTCTTTACTTCACGAAGTTCCCTATTCGATAAAACAGAGGATAACTTCTTCTTTGCCTGCGACAGAGAAGTGATTGAAGCCAGCTCCTCACGATGAGCAATTCTCATATCGGCTAGCTCTTCCTTATAACCGTTTTGAATTGTATCTACCTCCTTGTTCACACCCTCCCGAGTGATATCAAGAAGATTATCCTGATGTTCTTTTGTTAAATATTCAAGTGCTAATTGCTGATCTTCAGTTAAATTTTCCTTTTCTTTCCCATATAATCCAGCATCCTCTAGACGTTTTCTGTAAGCTTCTTTTTCGGCTTCAAAATCAGATTGCCGCTTCTTAAGAATGCTGTCTATGGTTTTTGATTCAGAAGCAAGGCGTTTTGTTAATTCGGCATCAGCGACCTTAGACGTATCTTTTAACGATTTTCCGTATTGTTGGTTGATCGAATCGACTTTTTTCTGGTACTCTTCTTCTATAGCTGCTAGCTTTTCTAACTCCTCAGCAGTCATGGTTCGCTTATCCTTCCGGAACAATCCCTCGGCCTGGAGTTGATCTTGATAATGTTTTTCGGCGTCCTCTAATTCCATTTTATATGCTGCTTTCCTAGCTTGTTCTGCTTTTTTTGCAGCTTTTGGATTAGAAGGGATTACGCCGGTGTTTTGGTTCGTAGGCTCGGCAGGTTTTGCTTTGTATAAATTGTTTAATTTGGTTTGATCTTCAATGAGACTGTCCGTTACTTCCTTTGACGCGGCTTTGATATTCATCAAAGATTCAACATTATCT
This sequence comes from Sphingobacterium shayense, assembly GCF_013179575.1. Taxonomy (GTDB): domain Bacteria; phylum Bacteroidota; class Bacteroidia; order Sphingobacteriales; family Sphingobacteriaceae; genus Sphingobacterium; species Sphingobacterium shayense. The sequence continues at coordinate 9,098 of NZ_JABMCQ010000087.1, forward strand.
GTAGCATTTGCTGCTGCAGCTCCGGCAGCTCCTATAAAAAACTGACGCACTTCGCGATAAGCGCCAGTTATAAAGCCGACCTCATTACGCTCAACTTGTCTTGCTTTCGACGCTAGATCATCTAGTTCCTGCTGCTTTGCTTTGATTTGTGCATTTAAGATTAGTGCTTCGGTATACTGATTAATCGCTACCCTCGCTTTGCCAGCCAAAATTTCTTCTTGCGTGTATCCATCAAGGACTCCAGGCATAACCTGTTTTAGCTGGTCGAGTGCAGCGAGACGTTTATCAGTAGTTTCATTTGTATCTGTTAATACTGAATTTAGATCCTTGATGCGTTGGGTTTCTCCCGCTGTTTGATCTCCTGCGGATTTCATTGCCTTGTTTAGCGAGTCATGAGATTTTACTATACCTCTTAAGTTCTCGTTGTAGTTTATTAACGCTGTTACGATAAGTGCAATGCCAGCAACTAAAAGACCATAAGGATTAGCTGCCATCGTTATGTTGAGAAGTCGTTGTGCCGCTGTGGCTCGTGCTAGATTGCCGGTTAAAAGTGCGTAGGTTCCGCTCAGAGCTATTGCAATCACTCGCTTAGCCACCATATAGGCAGTTGTAATTGCTTCCCATTTAGCCGCTATTTGAACTGCAGTATAGTAAGTGACTACCGCTACAGCCAACGAGGAGATCCATTTAATGTTACTAGATATGAACCCTATAAAAGAGATAAGTAAGCGAAGAAATGAAGCCCATAGAGTATTTCCTTCAGCTATTGCCGGCCATAGTTTTTCACCAAGTTCTCTCCAGAACTTAGATACTTCTTTTCGAGTACGATCAAGTTTTGCCGCGACCGTTTCGTTCTTGATATTAAATTCGTCAGTGATCGACGAACCATCAGCCATAGCCTTATTAGACAATGTGATTGAGCCAGTAAGTATATCAACATTATTTGCTAATGACCCTATAACACCGATGACCCGACCGCCATCTTGACCAAGATCTCCCAAGGTTGATGCAAGTGCACTGATTCCTTCAGAGCTATTTCGAACACCCTGGAGAACTCGAGTAAAGGCGCCCATAAAGTCTTTCTCAAGCAGATCCTTAAACGCATTTACTTCCATTCCGGCATATCTTGAGTAAGTCTGCGCATCTTTAGCTATTGCCAGAAATAATTTACTCAGCGCCGTTGAGGCAACCTCTTCACTTTGTCCGAGCTGATCGAGAGCTGCACCTAGCCCAAGTATTTGTTCAATGGATATCCCTGCTAATGGAGCGACACCGGCCATCCGTCTGGCAAACTCAACCATGTAACCTTCGTTAGCGGTGGACGCCATTCCAAGTTCGTTAAGTGCAGACCCAACCTTTAGGAAAGCGTCTTCTGTATCGTAAAGATCCTGTAGTTTGAATACGTCAACCAGTTTACCGATCTTATTGACTGTTTCCTCTACATTTCCACCAAGGTCTTCGTTAAGGGCGACAATGATTTGATTGTTAGCCTTGACAAATTCGGTGATATCCGATATTTCCGTATAACCTAACTTACCCGCAATTCTACTAAGGCCGAGAAGATCTTCTTGCGAGGTTCGAGTGTCTATGCGTTCCAACTCGTCATTGAGCTCTTTAACTGAGTTTTTTGTCAGATTAGTGGTCTTCATGACGTCAGCCAGAATATCATCAAAACGAGCATATTCCGTTATGGCTTTGCGAACGCCCGAGAATGCGGCCATAAACGATGCTATACCCGCTGTTATCACAGCGAAATATTTTTGAATGTTTTGGGACATTCGCATTAAAGAATTACCAGTTTGGTCACTCCCGTTTCTTAGCTCGACAATGCGCCGGTTAAGAACACCCATTTCATCCGAATATCGTTTCCGGTCTGTATCGTTAGTGGCCTGTCTCCATAACTGGCGTGTGCGGCGTAACGAGTTTTCTAACTGCTTAAGGCTTTTATCTTGAATTGATAGGCTTTGGTTTAATTCAGTAAGTCTCGTTTTCGATTGGTTAATAACTGTATTGTATCTTCCTACGTCCGACTGTAATTGTTTATAGCGGGTAGATGAGGTCGCATTAGCCCGTTCGAGCTTCTTCATCTCCGTCTCTGCCGCCTTGACCTTCGAGGTGTTGTCTTGTATTGATCGAGCCAGTTTGCCAATCTCCGATTGTGCCTTATTGGAGTTGACAATAATGTTTAATACAAGGTCTTCAGTAGTGAGTTTTTTAGCCATTGGTCAACCCTCCTTTGAATCGAATCCGTATATCTCGCTTTACCGCTTCTGTAAAATCATTGGCGACTCTGAATGCAATCGAGTAGTAAGCGCCCATTACAAAGCGATTGTAGATACGCAGTGAACGGACGCTCTTGCCGTTCCCGGACTTCTTATTGCGTTCCTTCTTTATATCCAGTATCCTGTTGTAATGTGGCACTGTAATCTTTAAGGTTCCTCCGTCGGCCGGTGTAGGTAGAATCTCGACTGTACGATCGCGTTCTAACCTATGAGAATGGAATTGAACTTCCTTTCGGATTGCTCGTCCCTGGTTGGAAAGCATGCGCCGGCCCTCTTCTTTCAATATATTACGAATGAATTCGGATTTGATATTAGCCATGGTGTTTGTGTTGATAGGCGAATCTACCAAGGTAGGAGAGGCTAATAAAGGACACGGATTTATCGATGGAAATGCCGGATAAGCCGGAGTAATCCATGAAGTTTCAATAATGGTATCGTTTTCGCTTTGGTTTTAAACGAAAAAACAGCCTTTAAATGTATTTAAAGGCTGTTTTTGATGGCGCGCCCTCATATATCAGAGGGCGAGGGTGGGGGTGACATTGCACTTTCTCGGCAGGGCGGGCTGGTGTCGTTCGTCAGTGAATATTGTGATTTATTAGGTGTGTATGTGCAATAGCTTGTTAATCAGGTTGTTTTGGTAGTGATGTTCTACCAAAACGAAATATATCAGTATTATTCTTTTGGTTTCCGTAGTTGATCTGTGTTTTGGCTTACAATTTCGGACAAAAGTACTTTGTGTTGAAAAAAAGCGTTTCTCAATGTGAAAAAGGCAACCCTTTTCGACAAGCATAATCGTTCTATTTTCATCAATGAGAGTTCAAGGTCTCGAACTAATTCATTTAAATGTGGATGAGTAACTGTTGATGATAAATACTGTTCGTTTTTAAATCCGGGAATTTTTGATGATATATACGCTGGAAAAGCGACATTTATTTTGCCATCATAATTTTCGATGTAAGTGTTATACTCGTTTCTAAAAATTAACAAATTTCGCAAAACATCCTTGTTAAAATTGTGATCCAAAGCTAGTCTATCCAATTCGTAGAACAAACTATATAAATTAATTTCAATGCTGTTCATGATTTCGTCATTGTTTGTACTGTAATCTTTAACAGTTAGATCTAATTCAGTATAGAGGTCTTTCATTAAATCGATCGACGTTAGATACTGTGCAAAAGCCTGTTTTTCAAAATTTTTAGATAGAATTGTATAATCCAAGGTTTGTAAAGCATGGAGGTGTTTATTGGTGAACACGGCTACACTTAAGGTAGGTAGTTTTTCCGGGGTACAATTTTGCACAATTTTGTCGAGGGTGCTTAAATGGGTAGTCAGCACACCCATCATTGATTCAAAATAGAACTGAAAATCTGAACTCAGGCGCTTTTCATGATCACTTGTTTTTTTTACTTCGGATAAAATCAATTCCATTTTTTCACTTTCAGATCTATTAAAGTCGATTTCTCGATTTTTAGCGTTAATCTTTCGATCTCGAGAAGTTATTGATAAAGTTAGAAGAATTGGTCCTACAATCGCAGCGGATGGAACAATAAAGTCTTTCCAGTTATTACTATCCAGAAGCCATTTGTAAATTGTACAAAAATAAAGAATAAACATAGTTAATAATTTAATGGTTGTTACAATATAACAAAAAAGCCGAAGATTAATCTTCGACTTTCTTTGTTCTTGTTGTTTGATGGAGTGTAACTTTATCTCCCAATATTTCTGCGATTAAGAAATCGTCATTAGCAACTTCGAGATCTCGTATTTCAAGTTTTTGACCGACCCGAAGAAGATTAGTTGTCCGGGCGTAGATATATAGCTGCTTTAGGAATCCGTCTGGATTTTTATTGACCTTCACCAATTCCACGAAGATGTAAAAAATTCCGTAATTAGTAGTTTCCAACAATCCTTTCTGTTTCATTTCATCGATATGAACATAAAGATCCGTAATCTTTTTTAGCTTGATAGGCTGTGGTTGTTTCTTAGACAATTTGCGTAGCAATCCCATAGTCAAATATACCTAAAAAATCAACAAACAAACTTCATCGACCAACCAATGTACCCACCGAAAATATTGTATTCCGGATCTATTAACACAGAGCCCATGTCTATATTAGGAAACAATTTGCAGTATTCATTATCTTCTCCGAAAAGGTATTCTTTCAAACGTATCAATGCGTCCTGCGAATCTATGTATTGTTGTAGCTCTGTCTCATCGTCTGATCCCTCGAACTGACGCGTCACGATAAAAAATAAAATTTCGTGCAGATCCTTGTAAGAATCAGTCTCACCAGATAAGTGATAACTTGGATATACAGCTACTAGACGAATACCACCCTTATCTTGCAACTTTTTCATTCCCTGTTCCTCTGTACTTGCAATTACATGGCCGTCTATTTCGATAGATTCTACGATCTGATCGCATATTTCCTTATACTTTCTTACGGTTATCATTGGGTTTTTGGTCTTGATGTTTTTTTAATAAAAATATTAGTACGTCGTATAATGGGGTTTGACTTGTTGTTATCGCATCTCCAAAAACGCCCGACTCTGCGATATCAAGCAGTATTCCTGTCCAACCAAGATTAACCTTCCTATTGTTGCTTCCTGTATTCTCCGATTTAGGAAATAAAACAGAAAGATCAACGTCGATCCCATTTATAGTTAGCTCTTCTGTTTGAAGGCACTTCACGCAAAATGTAAACCAAATAGTTATACATTGTTTTTGCCAAACAGGTACACGCCTAAAAATCTCCGGATCGGGAAGATGTTGGTAGAAGGGCACTTTCTGACCTGATTCTTTATGTCGATAAAGTACAGAAAGAAACAAATCCAAATGCTCCGTTGCTTGTATTTCGTCATTTTTACACTCGAAGTATTGATCTAGAATAGAAAGAGCCGTTTTAAATTCTCCCAATGTTACATCAGCGAGTAGATTTTCCGGACCGTGATATTTATTCAATAGGATAGGAAAGTGATTTACTATTGTGTCATACTGTAGTTCGTAGGTTGTGTCATTCTGTTTAGTAAATACCCATCCGCACAGTTGTTCTGACAGTTGGTAAATTTTAGCATTAATATCGTCATTTAGATCCAATTTCTGCCGAACCAAATATCCAATTCCAAACTTTATTTTAGTAAAATATTGAAACACTTTAATTCTAAATTCACCGATTGACATACTTCCCTGCATTACCTCAAATGCTAGCTTTAATAAATGCTGTGCTTGTTCCTGACTACATTCATTCCACTCTGACGGAAATTGAATGACTTTCTCCTTATCTGGAATTTCTATTGTGTGCATACCTTACGTGCTAGCGAATTTGTTTTTAGGATCATTAGTCGGCAATAATTTGTAGTCCAAATATTCGGGACTATTTTCATATCGCTTACGTTTGATCTTGTCAATGAAGTCGAAAGCATCCAAGTCGATTCGCTTTGCGAAGTAAGATATCTCATCAACATTTGCGGGTCTAGTCGCATTCACTGTTTGACCTTGGGATTTTAACGCTTTTACAATGCCGTCAGGAAGTGCTTGAGTATTCAATCTACGTACTGCTAGTGAAATCGTTGATAGCACTTGAGCCCGGCGAACGTAGTCCAACAACTCGCTTTGATATTCAGTAAGATTTCCGCTTTTAAAATTACTGAATAACGGTTCGTAATCATCTCCGAGAATTGGTTTTAGTCTTACTGTCTGAATTTCCCTCAATAATGGGATTGCGAGGTAATAAAAGCGAGCCGAATTGTCGATCGGATAGTATTCACCAAAAACCTCGGTGTTATTTACGAACAGACTTTTAGAGGCTTGTTTGTTCGGAGAGTCATCCCATTCAACGAGCCCTGCATTGTCGAGATAAGAGATCAATCGATCAACAGCGCGTTGTGATTTTGATAGATGAGCAGCATCATCCCGATCAAGCATCCATTCCCAAGGTATTTTTTCGTTGTCACTGTCGACCTTTAGTTTCCTAGTAGATTGGTCATGGGACACTATATTGGATTGATAAAACCGATACGTCGCCATTAATGCGATAGGAAGTTGAACATGGTTCAACAGTTTTATATCAGCTGGAGCTGGATTCAGCGCCATGGAAATCAATTCAGCTTTTGTAATTATATCGTCGCCGACGATCTTTGAAAGTTCTTCGGTCTCCAAAAGAATATCTTGTTTGACACGGCCGAAGTCGTTTGAAGCGTACCAAGATCCTGTTAATTCTCGTAAAGTATTATTGTCGTTTATGATCATAATGTTTATACTAAAGCGCTTGCGCGTTTTTCGGGTGACACGTCTTCTTCTTTCATTATAATTTTTCTATAGAAACCCATTTTTACCTTCAATTCAGGCCAATTAATTGAAATAGCATCATTTATCCCTTGAAAGATGATTTTTTCAGGAATGTTAACGTCGGTTAGGACATGAAATTTCATGGCATATAGAAGAGCGGATCCACCGACCGATCCGCTGGAAGAGACTAAGTTGGCTAATGCAGGGTTAAGGCCCATTCCTGATGTTGCAGCACTATCGGCTTTATCTGATACTTTGACCTGAGCTTCAATAAAATCCTTAATCTTCTGGTCTATTGGCTCAATCTTCCATTGGCAAAGGTTGCCTTCTATGTCATGGAAATCGACCGTTTCGATAAACTTACCGGCATTCTCCTTGCCTGATAAGGTTTGAGCAATACTCAGGAACAATTCCTCCTTTAAATCCTTAAGCCTACGATCTATTTGAGCATCAGTTTCTTGATGGAATCTTTCCTCTAGTTTCTGGCGTTTGTCGTCCCAGTACCGTTGCGGACTGTGAATATGGAATGCTGCCGAAATACCGTTGTCTGTAAGATATTTGATGATATCAGGTATTTCAGAAGCTGTCGTCAACCACTTTAATGTACCGAAAAATGAAGGCACAGAGTAAAAAGAACGGGCGAAGCTATAAATATTGTGATAAGCCATAGAAACCGGATTCCGAAATGGATCCTTTTTGTTGAAGGTCGGATAAGTCGATAATCCGGAGTGCAGACAATTATTCTCGAAATCACCAACGTAGATGTTAGTGACGTTTTCTAACCTTTTTTCCGGCGTCTCAGGCCATCCTAAACGAGCCCAGGTGTTCAGTACTGGCTCAATCTTCACTATCTTGCCTTGTCCACCTATTCTAGGCGCTCTATTACGATAGAACCTGCTGTAGAATCCCTTTGTATGCATCAGTTCAGTCATAACAATTTGGATATAACGTTCGTAGTCCCACGATTCTAACCAGTTTTGAATAGTCGAGTCCTGAACAGGTTGCCGTATAATTTGATTAGTGTCAGTATTAATAATCTCGTTATATAAAAATGGACCTTCTCCATATTGAAGACCGATCTTTCGCTCTAAAATACCCGGTCCAATATTGGAGTCATCCATGACCCGTCGAATAAGGGATGGCAGATCGTTGTTATTGCCATAGGGTACAATTTTTTTTCCCATGACAATCGCGGGATCGGATTCCCAAGAGTTCGTTAGGGAAAAAAGACGACTGGAAAGGCTGTCGTCACGATGGTTAGCCATGGATATTGTATAGACAGATCCGTCTGCTAGGTGAACCGCCTTTG
>NZ_JABMCQ010000088.1 GCF_013179575.1 Sphingobacterium shayense
ACCGTGCCTTCAGTTAATGTTTACGGAGACTCCTCTATTACCAATAACGATGTCTCGCAGCCGCTTATTACGCAAGGGAACAATCCAGAGGATGAAATGGAGTATGACTATTGGGATCATGTCGACTTTATCATAGATGTGGCAGCACAGAAGGGAATTTACATGGCTCTAGTGCCGGTTTGGGGTACACCAGTAAAAGACGGACAGGTCAATGCTGCACAAGCAAGGTCATATGCTACATTTCTCGCTGAACGCTGGAAAGATAAAAGTAACATTATTTGGTTGAATGGAGGCGATATTAAAGGATCGGATTCAACACAGGTATGGCAGGAAATCGGTCATGCGATTAAGGCGGTAGATAAGAATCACTTAATGACCTTCCATCCACGAGGACGTACAGCATCTTCGGACTGGTTTCATGAGGCACCTTGGTTGGATTTTAACATGGTTCAATCGGGGCATAGGAACTACCAACAAGACACCTCTGCAGATGAAAAGAATCATTATGGACCAGATAATTTTAAATATATACAGGTAGACTGGGATCTCAAGCCTGTCAAGCCAACAATAGATGGTGAACCTTCTTATGAAGGTATTCCACATGGTCTACATGATATTAACTTGCCACGCTGGACGGATGCAGATGTGCGTCGGTATGGCTACTGGTCAGTGTTTGCTGGAGCCTTCGGTTACACCTATGGACAAAGCTCGGTTATTCAGATGCATGTTGCATCGGATACTTTGCCAGCGTATGGTTCAACTGAGCTTTGGTCGGAGGCGATCAATGCTCCAGGAGCGGGACAGATGCAACATATCAAGAAATTAATGCTGTCAAAAGAAAATTATTTCGATCGTATACCTGACCAATCAATAATCGCTGTGAATGGTGAGCGATACGAGCGGTTGTTAGCAACTCGTACTGACGACTACGCGTTTATCTATTCCTATACAGGTGCTCCGATGCAAATTAATATGGGGAAAATAAAAGGAGACATGGTGAAAGCCTCATGGTTCAACCCCCGTAATGGAGAAACAACCGCGATTGGCGAGTTTGAAAATAACGGTGTTCAAAAATTTGAAGCCAAAGGAGAAGTAAAAGAAGGAAATGATTGGGTTCTGATTTTAGAAAGTATTACTTAGTTATAATGAAAACAATTAGTAAGTGTTTAGTTTTTGTGTTAGCAGCATCCCTTCTGGTTTCGTGCCAGAGGGATGTTTATATGTTCACTTCGTTTCGTGAACCAGCTAACGAGGGACTAAGGTATCTATATAGTCATGATGGGTATCATTGGGACAGTATACCAGGCGTATTTCTAAAACCTGAATTGGGAGACCAGAAAATTATGCGTGATCCTTCGATGATCCGTGGTAAAGATGGTGTTTATCATCTAGTATGGACAATTGCTTGGCAAGGGGGCGCAGGAATCGGATATGCGAGCAGTAAAGATCTTATTCATTTCGATGATAAAAGAATCGTCCCTGTCATGGCTCATGAGCCTGATGTTGTGAACGTATGGGCTCCAGAACTATTCTATGATGACGACGAGGATCATTTTGTCATTATATGGGCTTCCACAATACCGTTTCGTTTTAAAAAGGGAGTGGAAGAAGAACGAAACAACCATCGGATGTATTATACGACGACAAAAGACTTTCAAAGTTTTACCCCCACGAAACTGTTTTTAGATCCTGGGTTCAGTGTGATAGATGCGGTTATCGTGAAACGAGCCAACAAGGATTATGCGCTTGTTGTAAAAGACAATACGAGACCGAACCTGAATTTAAGAGTTGCATTTGGAAATTCCGCTTTGGGTCCGTTTGAAAATATTTCTGAACCCTATACAGATTACAAAACAGAAGGACCCAGTGTAATTAAAATTGGTGATCGATGGGTTATTTATTTTGATAGCTATGGACGAAAAAGTTATAGTGCAGTGAGGACAAAGGATTTTAAGAATTTCGAAAAAATAGATCAAGAAATCTCTGTACCAGAGGGGCATAAACACGGAACTATTTTTAAGGCATCCAAAAAGGATTTAAAGCGACTGTTGAAATAACAGGAGGGGCATATTATGAAAACGATATTATTAGCATTGGGAATTTTAGTAGTGAGCATACGGTTATCTGCTCAAGATACGGTCAGGTATACTGGGGAAACGCTGTCAAATGTGGATTATCACCATGGACAGCTTACTCCAGCTGTCGGTACCCATAACATTCAAGTTTTTCGAGCTAACAGGGAGCATCCCGAACTCGCCTTTGGACATGGTTTCACCTACAATCATCAGCCGTTTCTTGCCTACTGGAACGATACTTATTATTTGCAGTTTTTAAGTAACCCAATCGGCGAACATATCGGTGAAGGAACAACTTCGCTCCAAACGTCTAAAGACGGCTACACTTGGACGGGACCAAAAGAGGTGTTTCCTCGCTATCTAGTTCCGAGGGATTTTTCAAAACCTGGAAGGACTGATAAAGCAGGAAGCGAACTTTATGCCGTCATGCACCAGAGAATGGGTTTTTTTGTTTCCAAAAACGGGAGGTTATTAACCTCCGGTTATTACGGCGTAGCAATGGATGCGGAAGATAGCCCAAATGACGGTAATGGTATCGGGCGTGTTATTCGTGAAATATATAAAGACGGAAGTTTCGGCCCAATCTATTTTATTCGGTTTAACAAAAGCTTTAAATCCAAGAAGGCCGCATACCCCCTCTATAGTAAAAGTAAAGATAAGGCATTTGTTGAGGCATGTGAAGAGTTGTTAGCAACTCCTCTGATGATGCAACAATGGGTTGAGGAGGCCGATCGCGATGATCCTTTAATACCCTTAAACCGCCCTATCAAAGCCTTCGCATACTATCATTTAAAGGATGGGAAGGTCGTAGGGTTATGGAAACATGCATTAACTTCTATAAGCAACGACAATGGGAAAACTTGGCAATATAATCCATTGCGTGCACCAGGATTTGTAAATGCAAATGCAAAAATTTGGGGACAAGAAACCAGCGACGGTCGTTTTGCAACGGTATATAATCCCTCTGAATTTCGGTGGCCACTCGCGGTATCAACGAGTGATGATGGACTAACATATACGGATCTTTTGTTGGTTCACGGTGATATAACCACAATGCGCTATGGAGGGAATTTCAAATCATATGGTCCACAGTACACTCGCGGCATCCTAGAGGGGAACGGAAATCCCCCAGGATCAGATATGTGGGTGACCTATAGTGTCAATAAAGAAGACATGTGGGTAGCGAAGGTTCCGGTTCCTATTACCTCGACTGTCAACGGAACTGTGAATGATGATTTTGCTGTGAACGGTGTTCAGGCCTTTAATTCTTGGAACATATATAGTCCATTGTGGGCCTCTGTAAAACTAGAGGGAGGTAAATTAGTATTGAGAGATAAAGATCCTTTTGATTACGCCAAAGCCGAACGTGTTATCGCTAAGACTAAACGAGCGAAAATATCCTTTTCAATCACACCAGAGCAGGCAACTCACGGGCGCTTAGAGATTGAAATTGCGAACTCCAAAGGGCAGGCCGCGGGGCGGTTAATATTTGATCAAGACGGGCAAATAAAAAATAAAGCAGGTTATCGCGATGCGGGAGTGATAGATTATCAGGCCGGAAAAACTTACGATATCGTACTAAATATTGATGTTCTTACGCGATCATTTACGTTACAGGTTAATGGGGAAGACAAAGGTACGAAGCTGTTTTTTCAACCCGTTCATGAGATTTCCAAAGTAACCTTTAGATCGGGAGTCACTAAAAGATTTCCAAATGCAGACACACCAACGGATCAGAATTTCGATGTTAAAAATGCTGGTGAATTTGAACAGGAAGCGGCGTATGGAATTTCAAAATTTCAAGCGGAGGCATTAGGTGACAATTAATATCAAGGATTATATAATGACAAGGTACTCTCTTTCGATTCTATTACTCTGGTTTTTGTCAGTCTTCGTACAAGTTGTGTATGGGCAGCAAACTGAGGTGAAATATCTTTCAGGAAAAGGAAAAGACGACGGCGTAATGTGGGACTTTATGGTTTCAGCAGGCATGAAAGCTGGGGTATGGAGTAAAATACCGGTGCCGTCTAATTGGGAACCACAAGGGTTTGGTAAATATAATTACGGTTTCGATAAAGAAGCCAAAAAAGGAAAAGAGATCGGCACTTATAAACGTAAGTTTAAAATTGATAACGATTGGAGGAATAAACAGATAAATATCGTATTTGAGGGTGTGATGACTGACGCACACGTTAAGGTCAATGGGCGAATTGCTGGTAAGGTGCACCAAGGAGCTTTCTATACCTTCAAATATGATATTACCTCTCTATTGAAATGGGGAGAGGATAATGAATTAGAGGTTGTCGTTGAGAAGCACAGCAAGAACAAATCCGTTAATGCCGCCGAACGCGAGGGTGATTTTTGGGTTTTTGGAGGGATATTTCGTCCAGTTTATTTAGAGGCATTACCGGAAAGCCACCTATCAAGAGTCTCGATTGATGCAAAAGCGGATGGACATTTACGAATGCAAGTAAGCACCCAGGGGGCCGCTGATCTTGTGGAACTCCGTTTGTTTGATGCCTTAAACAAGCCGTTTGGAAGCCCCCAACAGGTTCGCCTTTCCCAAAACGATGGACTGCTCACCGCAGAATATGCTGAGCCTAAGTTGTGGTCTGCCGAATATCCTAATTTATACCGCGCGGAAGTGCGTTTATTGCGTAAAGGAAAGCTGGTTCATAAAACTGAAAAGAAGATTGGATTCAGAACGGTGGAAGTAAAAGAGCGTGATGGGGTGTATATTAACGGACAAAAAATAAAATTCAAAGGTGTTAATCGACATTCTTTTCATCCGGAGACGGGCCGTACAACGAGTAAACAGCAAAGTATCCATGATGTGGAACTCATTAAGGAAATGAATATGAATGCCGTACGTATGGCACATTACCCACCGGATGGCCATTTTTTAGATGTATGCGATTCCTTAGGGTTATACGTGATGAATGAGTTAGGGGGATGGCATGGCTATTATGATACTCCTACCGGGACGACATTACTAAAAGAGATGATCATCACGAGTGAGAACAATCCGTCTATCATATTTTGGGCAAACGGCAATGAAGGGGGGCATAATCTTGAACTAGATTCGATTTTCTTGGAGGAAGATATACAAAAACGTCCGTTAATTCATCCATGGGCGGTATACGGGGGTTTTGAAACTACGCATTATCGAGAGTATAATTACGGTATAGGAAGTTATGATCATGGACACAATATTGTTATGCCGACGGAATTTCTACATGGGATGTATGACGGAGGACACGGAGCCGGGATAGAGGATTATTGGAAAGCTATGTGGGCAAATCCTTTATCTGCAGGAGGCTTCCTTTGGGATTTTCAGGACCAAGGAATAGTACGTACCGATAAGCAAGATTCTATTGATACCGATGGTAACCGAGGTGCGGACGGTATTGTAGGACCATATTATCAAAAAGAAGGAAGTTTTTATACGATAAAAGAGGTTTGGAGCCCTATTTATTTTGAGCCTCGTGAAATGACAGAGAAATTTGATGGTAATTTTAATATCGAAAATAGATATGCATTTACCAACATTGCTGAATGTACTTTTAGTTATAAACTTCGCCAATTTGAAAAGGCTTCAGGGAACAATCAAGAGCGAGCAGGAAACATTCAAGCTCCCGAGATAATGCCATATCAAAAGGGGGTGCTTAAAGTCGATCTACCAGCGGACTGGTACAGTTACGATGCTCTTTATATTACGGCGAATGATAGACACGGCAAGGAAATATTCACATGGAGTTTTCCAATTAGTTTACCGGAAAGGATCGCAAAACAATGGATTACTCAAGCTAAAGAGCAAATCAATTCTACTGAAACGACAGATAGCTATATAGTAACTGTTGGGGAGTTGCGATACACATTTAATAAAACCACAGGATTGTTGCAAGAGGTGAAGAACAGTAATGGCGTAATTCCTCTCACAAATGGTCCCGTATTGCAGGAGGCAGTAAATAACTATAAAGGATTCTCGTTGCAGCAACAGGGAGATACTATTAGTATTGCTTCCACATATCATAAAAAGGAAAGCTACAATACGTTAATCTGGACTATCTATCCGTCTGGACAACTAAAAATGCACGTCCAATATTTTCCAGAAAGTTATTTTACGCGATTTGTCGGCGTGAACTTCGATTTACCAGAAGAGCAAATAAAAGGTGTGGAATATATGGGAAGAGGGCCGTATCGGGTCTGGAAAAATCGTATGAAAGGTACCGAATTTGGTGTTTGGGAGAAATCCTACAATGATATGGCCACCGGAGAGATACCTTTTGAGTATCCTGAATTTAAAGGATATCACTCCAATATGTACTGGGCTGAATTTAAACTTAACGATCAGACTTTTAAAGTGTTCACCGATAGGGAAGACGTGTTCTTGCGCCTTTATACGCCTAAAGAACAAAAAGATACTGATTGGAAAAATATGGAACCTACTTTTCCTGATGGAGATATTTCGTTTATGAATGGAATATCCGGTATCGGGACAAAGACACAAAAGCCAGAAACTACAGGGCCAATGGGAATGAAGCATGTATATTATGATTTCGAGAAGGAACCTATTCGCGCATTAAATATGGTGTTGTATTTTGATTTCTCGAGTAGGTCGCAATTAAGGAAATGAACAAATTAAAACATATACTTTTAATTCTGGTCATGCTACTACATGTCGCTGCCTATGGGAACTTGTTGGTGGAAGGTCTTCGATGTGAGCTACTCTCAAATCCGAAAGGTATCGATACCGAAAATCCGCGTTTAAGTTGGAAGATAGTGAACAATAATGAACGCGGTGTGAGTCAAATAGGGTATCGGATATTGGTGGCCTCTAGTCAAGAAAATTTAGCGAATGAAAACGGTGACCTGTGGGACTCTGGGGAGGTTCAATCAACAAACAGTATCGCGGTTAAATATGCGGGGAAGAATTTAAGCTCACGGACGCAAGTATATTGGAAGGTAAAGATAAACACGAATAAAGGTGAAAGCCCGTGGTCGTCACAGGGAACCTGGACAATGGGCCTTTTACATTATAAAGACTGGTTAGGGAGATGGATTGGATTTGATAAATATTTTGACACTGATAACCAGCAGGCAGGTTCCCTCGCAGCTCGATATTTTAGAAAAGAATTTTCTTTAAATAAAAAAGTAATAAAGGCTGAAGCTTATATAATGGGTCTAGGATTGTATGAGTTCTATTTAGATGGTAAGAAGATCGGAGATCAAGTACTCGCGCCAGCGCCGACGGATTATACGAAAAATGTAAAATACAATGTTTTTGATGTTACCCATTTACTTGATGTAGGTGAACATACAATTGGAGTCATTTTAGGAAACGGACGATTCTATGCCATGCGTCAATTGAAGCCGTATAAAGTGAAAACTTTCGGGTTTCCGAAACTTCAAATGCAGTTGATGGTGACCTATGACGATGGGAGCACAACCGTTATTAAGACAGATAACACATGGAAAGGTACTGCGGATGGTCCTATTACCAGCAACAATGAATATGACGGCGAACGATATGACGCGCGAAAGGAACTTCATGGATGGTCCTCAACGAAATACGATGATGCTAATTGGTTCGTGGCGGATTATGTACAAGAGCCTGGGGGAACTTATGAGTCACAGTTGAACAGCCATATGAAGGTGATGCAGGATATAAAACCTGTCGCTATTAAAAAAATGTCGGAAGGGCGTTATATTATTGATTTTGGGCAAAATTTTGCAGGGTGGATACAGATGTATGTGAACGGCACTATAGGGAATGAGATTACCATTCGTTATGCAGAGTCTTTGGATAAAGAGGGAGAGCTTTTTACTACAAATTTGCGCGATGCAAAAGCAACGGACAGATATATTTCAGCGGGTGAGGGCGCTCAGATTTGGGAACCGAGATTTACTTATCACGGATTTCGGTATGTTGAGATAACTGGGTATCCTGGCGAAGCGCGTATAAATAATTTTGTTGGAAGAGTCGTTTACGATGAACTGACCACAATAGGTGAATTTAAATCCTCTAATACACTTCTTAATCAGATACATACCAATGCATGGTGGGGCATAGCTTCGAATTATAAAGGTATGCCTGTTGATTGTCCGCAGAGAAATGAAAGACAGCCATGGCTAGGTGATAGGCCGATAAGTGCTTACGGGGAGAGTTTTTTGTTTGATAATACAAATTTCTACATTAAATGGTTAGACGATATCCGCCTAGCGCAGACTGCCGACGGTTCAATTCCCGATGTTGCTCCTGCTTTTTGGAGATATTATAGTGATAATGTGAGTTGGCCAGGAACCTATTTATTTATTGCAGATATGTTGTATGAGCAGACAGGGGATATACGGGTTATTGGTGACAACTACCTAGCTATGAAAAAGTGGATGAAATATATGAACCGTCGTTATATGGATGAACAGGGCGTAGTCACTAAAGATAGTTATGGTGACTGGTGCTTTCCGCCTGCAACGATTGAAGCGGGTAGAGGGAAGATTGCCGATAAAAAGCATCCTAACCCATTGATCTCGACAGCTTATTATTATCATCTTTTAAATTTGATGGGGAAATTTAGTGGGCTTTTAAATTACCATTCCGATAGAAGTGATTTCATAGAACAAGCAAAAGATTTACGGTTGGATTTCAACAAAGCATTTTATCATCAAGATAGTTTCTATGGTAATAATACTTTAACGGAAAATTTATTGGCGATGTATTTTGGTTTAGTTGACGAAGCAAACAGAACTCGTCTTCAAGAGCGTATAATACAAACCATTCAACAAGAAAATAATGGACATTTAAGTACGGGTGTAATTGGAACTCAATGGATCATGAGGACACTGACAGCGATAGGGAGGGCTGATGTCGCTTTCGAGTTAGCGACGAAGACTACATACCCTTCTTGGGGCTATATGGTAGAGAATGGCGCTACCACAATATGGGAACTCTGGAATGGTAACACTGCGCATCCCAAGATGAATTCACAAAATCATGTTATGATGCTCGGAGATTTATTGGTATGGTATTACGAAAATTTAGCAGGAATTAAATCGGTAAAACCAGGATTTCAGGAAATCGAAATGTACCCTCAGTTTATAAAAAAATTGGGTTTTGTCAAAGCATCTTACCAAAGTCTTTACGGGGAAATTTATTCCAGCTGGAAAAGTGACGAGAAACTATTGTTGTGGGACATCCATATACCTGCAGGCTCGAAGGCTTATGTCTATTTACCGGTAACCGATAGTAAAAATGTGACACTTGATGGAAAGAAACTTCGCGATTTGCCAGAGTTAACTGTGCTCGGTGAAGACGGTGACCGATTAAAGCTAGCTGTCGGATCGGGAAAATATCAATTTAAAGTTAAACGATAATAATAGAATTATGATACAGAGATTTAAAGTATTTACCCTGTTTGTATTGCTGAGCGTTTGCGCCTTTACTCTTTCGGCCCAAGAAAATGCAATTCAAAAATGGAAAAAAGGGGTATTGGTAGATGAATTTATTTATGACTCGGCCGCGTTCCCGTCATGTCATTCGGCTACTCTTGCTGAAACACCCACGGGATTGGTGTATGCTTTTTTCGGAGGAACACGTGAACGGAACCCAGATGTTGAAATCTATGTGTGTCGTTATCAAAATGGTAAGTGGACCTCACCAGCTTCAGCCGCCGACGGAATTCAGCCTGATGGTAGCCGTCTACCGACATGGAACCCTGTTTTATATCAAGTGCCATCCGGAGAATTATTACTTTTCTATAAAGTTGGACCATCACCATCGAAGTGGTGGGGAATGTTAAAGACGTCGAATGACGGAGGTAAAACTTGGTCTGATGCAAGAAAACTTCCAGACGGATTCTTAGGTCCTGTAAAAAATAAACCAATATTGTTGAGTAACGGTAATCTTATCTGTCCGACAAGCACCGAAGGTAATGGATGGAACATTCACTTCGAGATGACTTCGGATTTTGGTAAAACATGGCGTAAGGTCGGCCCAATCGCGCGAGGAGACGGCGATTACGATGCAATACAACCGAGTGTGCTTGATCACGGAAATGGTAAATTACAGATTTTGGCTAGGAGTAGAAATTGGGCTATTGTTGAATCGTGGTCGAATGACAACGGTGAAACATGGTCACCCTTAGAGAAATCGAATTTGCCGAACAATAATTCTGGTACAGATGCCTTGACATTGAAAAATGGATTACATGTTTTAGTATATAATCATGTGCTTCCACCAGCAGATAGTCCTAAAGGTCCACGGACACCATTGAATGTATCTGTCTCAGACGATGGGATAAACTGGGATGCGGTATTAATATTGGAAGACTCTCCAATTAGCCAATATTCCTATCCCGCCGTCATACAGACTAGTGACGGTTTACTACATTTTGCATATACCTGGAGACGTCAAAAGATGAAACATGTAGTTGTCGATCCTTCGCAATTAAAACGTCGACCGATAAAAGACGGGAAATGGCCTGCTGTAAAAGGATATACGCTTCCGAAATTAGAAACTTATAAAGCGGAAGAAAAATAATTTTATAAATGATGTCACAACAGCAGATTTTAAGAGTAAATTTCCCAGGGAAACTCATTTTCGGGAACGGAGTGTTAACAACACTTCAACAAGATGTTAAAAGGGCAAATTTTAGGCATGTACTTCTGCTGACGATAACGCCACTATTGGAGCAACTCTCAGAATTGATTTGTGAATTGGAAGCTGATGGTGTCAATGTGCAGGTGGACACCAGTGTCGTCCAAGAGCCTACGTTTTCGGATCTCAATAGAGTGGTTGAAAAATATAAATCGGAAACTATCGATCTGGTTATCGGTATTGGGGGAGGGAGCGTATTGGACGTTGCAAAGTTAGCAGCAGCTCAGCTCAAAAGCAATCAGACCTTACCTGAAATAGTTGGTAATGGCCTTTTGAAAGATCGTAAGATCGCACTATATCTCGGGCCGGCGACAGCCGGAACGGGCTCCGAGGTATCGCCTAATGCGATACTTGTTGATCATGAAAACCAGAAAAAAGGTATTATAAGTCCATATTTAGTGCCCGACGCGGTATATGTTGATCCGTCATTGACGTTAGGAGTACCATCCGCAATTACTGCCGCAACTGGCCTTGATGCATTCACTCACTGTCTAGAGGCGTTCACAAATAAATTTTCGCAACCTTTTATTGATATGTATGCTTTTCAAGGCATGAAGCTGATTGCGGAAAATATCGTTCGAGCGGTGACCAATGGTGATGATATACAGGCACGAAATCAGGTGGCAATGGGAAGTTTGTTGGGTGGTTTTTGTTTAGGACCTGTTAATACTGCAGGTGTTCATGCGCTTTCCTATCCATTAGGTAGCATGTTCCATTTACCTCACGGACTGTCTAATGCTCTTTTATTACCTTATGTTATGGAATTCAGTTACAGCGCTTCCCCGAGCAAGTATGCGCAGGCGGCGATCGCTTTAGGGTGTAAACAAGAGCTAACAGATGAGCTAACAGCGCGGGCGGGAATCCAAAAAGTGCGACAATTAATACAAGAATGTGGGATTCCTACTCGCCTACGAGAGGTAAACATCCCTCGAGAGGCAATTCCAAAGATGGCGGAAGATGCTATGAAAATTACAAGATTATTGGTAAATAATCCTAGGGAAATAACGTTGAATGACGCCCTCTCGATATTTAATGCCGCTTATTAAAATGAAAGATAAATTAATGAATAGAGAAACAATTGTGCCAGTTGTAGCACCTCTTAAGCGCGATCTTAGTCTAGACGAGGAAGCGGTAACTCGTATTTTTGCTTATTTATATAGTAAAGGTGCAACACCTTTTATTTTAGGGACAACGGGAGAATCGGCATCATTGTCAAGTGCCTTTAAGGAACGTTACGTACAAGTCGCTGTAGACAATAAACCGGAAGATAAAAAGTTGTATGTGGGGGTTTCATCAAACATACTTCAGGATTCTATTTCGTTTGCGAACATGGCATATGATATGGGCGTTACCGATGTTGCTGCAACCTTACCGACGTATTATAAATTGTCTAATGGACAAATGGAAAAGTATTACTTAGATCTCGCTGAATCTATACTTGGAAACTTGATCATCTACAACATTCCTGCGACCACACATATGTCAATACCGATTGATTTATTGGATCGATTGAGCTATCATTCAAAAATTATCGCAGTAAAAGATTCGGAGCGTAGTCTAGAAAGACTTGATCAATCACTTGATCTTTGGAAGGACCGCGTTGATTTTAAGCATTATATGGGGTGGGCCGGAGGCTGTGCCTATGCGCTATTGCGTGGTAGTAACGGGATAATCCCCAGTTCAGGAAATTTTGCTCCTGAAATTTATACTCGAATGTGCGCTGCAGCTGAGCAGGGAGACATAGAGTTGGTGAACATATTGCAGGAACAATCTGATTCAATTGGCGCATTGTACCAAACGAATAAGTCACTTGGGGAATCGCTTTGGGGGCTAAAAGTATTGATGAAACAAATAGGTCTGTGTGAACCCTATATGATGCCCCCGTTATATGCACTCGGAGGACAAGAGGAAGATGCTCTTGTGGAATCGTTCTATGCACTGTTAAAGAAATATAACATTAATCTAAAAGAGGTAAATAATGCGTAAACCTATCATTGGAATAACTATGGGTGATCCGGCGAGTATTGGCCCGGAGATAGCTTTAAAGGCTATTTTGGATCCTAAAGTTCAACAAATTTGTCGCCCTATTTTGGTGGGGGATGCGTCTGTGTTTGAGCATATTAGGAAACAGTTAAGCCTATCAGTCGAAATTCATCGCATAGAAGACGTGGGCCAAGCTAAGTTTGAAACAGGTACAGCTGATGTGTTTGATTTAAAAAATACGGACGTTAGCCTTGTGCAACTTGGGGAAATATCTGCACACGCGGGGCAGGCTGCCTTTGAATCAGTTACTAAAGTTATTGAACTGGCGCTCGCAAATAAATTAGACGCTACTGTGACCGGACCGATAAACAAGAAGTCGATCAACGAAGCGGGACATCAGTTTGCAGGACATACGGAAATATATGCTCATTATACCGGAACTAAAAAATATGCGATGCTCCTCGTGGAAGAAAACATGCGAGTCATTCATGTCTCAACTCATGTTTCGTTACGAGAGGCTTGCGATTTAGTAAAACAAGAACGGATTCTAGAAGTTATCGATCTATTGCAAGATGGATTAGTGAGCTTAGGGGTTTCTAATTTAAAGATTGGAGTGGCTGGACTTAACCCACATGCAGGTGATTCCGGGCTATTTGGTTGGGAGGATGACACTGAAATAGCGCCAGCAGTTCGACGTGCGAAAGCAGCAGGATATGATGTCGAAGGACCTATACCGGCTGATACGCTTTTTTCAAAAGCTGCTACAGGACATTATGGAGGTATTGTCGCGATGTATCATGATCAAGGGCATATTCCTTTTAAGCTTACCGGATTTACATGGAATGCACAAAAAAAACAAATGGATAGTGTAAAAGGAGTAAATATCACAATGGGCCTACCAATAATACGTACGTCGGTAGATCACGGTACCGCTTTTGAAATCGCGGGTAAAGGTGTAGCAAGCCCTGATGCGATGATTCTTGCAATTGAGTCTGCTGTACAGCTGGCACGGAATAAATAGTAAATCGATGGGTGCAATATTGGTGATAGCAGATGATTTGACCGGAGCAGCCGAACTTGGAGGTATAGCTATTCGGTTAGGTATTCAATCCAAAATTTCACATCATTTAGATGATTTAGAATCGGAGGGGGTACAGATTATCAACACCAACACTCGATCATTACGTTCCGCCGATATACTGTGCTATTTGCAATCACTATTTCCTGAAAAAATGGATATCTCTGTCTGGGAGTGGGTGTTTCTGAAATTCGATTCCGCAATGCGGGGAGAAATTGGAATTCAGCTGGAGTTTTTTAAAAATCTTTTTTTAGCGAGACAGCTGGTATTTTGCCCGGTAAACCCGAGTTTAGGTAGAATTATTCGAAATGAGAAATATTACATCGGAGCGAAAGAGATTGCGCATTCGGAATTTGCACATGACCCAGAGTTTCCAGTTGTGCAAAGTGCAATTAAACGGCTGATTAATGTGCCGGGGATATCGTTGATCAGTGAAACGAGTGAAATAAATGTAAAAATGACGTATATTGTACCCTCGATCGCTAACAATCAAGAGATAGAACGATGGGCGGATCAGTTGCCGAATTTTAAATTGTTTGCAGGTGCAGGAGCCTTTTTCGAACGTTTACTAGTCAGATACCTGAGTTTTAAAGACCCTGTACCAACAAAAAGGATTGTGTTTGGACGACCCTTACTTTACGTTTGCGGTTCAAAACATGATGATAGCACGCAACGAATAAATCGAATTCCAAGGGATCAAGTTTTACAATGGTGCGGGCCTGGAGAAGAACGTGAACTTGCAATTAAACTAACTGAAATAATAAATCGACACGGTATTGCCGTATTTTCTGTTCAACCGCAGAAGTATTATGAGGCTTTAACTATACGTGAAAGTATGGCCCTTACGGTAAATCTTCTTCAGGAACAATGTCATATTCGTGAGCTGGTGATCGAGGGCGGTGCTACGGCGCATGCCGTACTAAAACAATTGAATATTGATGTACTTCGGCCTACCGAGGAATTGAGCCCAGGAGTGACACGGAGCGAGATTGCTGATAGGAAACAGATGGTAACTATGAAACCAGGTAGTTATCCGTGGTCGAAGGAACTTTGGGGATTTTAATCCTGAAGAAATTAAAAGCTAACAGACAATGAATAAACCGATATTAAGTATTTTGGACTATAGCATTATAGTGGCTGTTCTTCTGATCACGCTATATTTTGGATTGAAATATGCGAAGAACCAGAAAACAACAGAAGCTTATTTTTCAGCAAAAGGTCGTGTACCGTCCTGGGCAATAGGAATGTCGCTGCTCGCGACATTGATCAGTAGTGTTACTTTTTTGGGTTATCCGGCCGAGGGTTTTGCAAATAACTGGATCTTACTCGTCCAAGGTTTGATGGTGCCTATCGTTTTATTAGGTACCGTTTGGTTTATTGTGCCCTTGTATAGGAAAGTAATTGGACTTAGTACCTATGAATATTTCGAAAAACGGTTTGGGAATTTTGCTCGCTATTACAGTTCAATTGCCTTTGTTCTAAGACAATTTTCAGGAATGGGTACCGTCCTTTATTTATTAGCCGTTGCACTGTCAAGCATGACTGGAATAAACACTTATTGGATTATAATTATTGTTGGTACAATCATAGTGACAGTAAATCTGCTTGGTGGGATCGAAGCAGTTATATGGCTCGACGTGTTTCAAGGATTTATGCTGTTTGCCAGTGGTATTTTATGCTTGTTAGTATTAATATCGACAATTGACGGAGGTATTCCAGAAATATGGCGGGTTGCATCAGAAAACGGGCGCACTGGTTTCGGGCCATATGACCTGGATTTTACGAAATTGACCTTCGTGGTTATGGCCATCAATGGTATGTTCTATGCAATACAAAAATACGGAACGGATCAGACTGTAATCCAACGATATTTAACCGCTCGTTCTGATAGATCAGCTATTCGCGCGTCTTTGATGGGAATATTACTAACCGTTCCGGTTTGGGCTTTATTTATGTTTATCGGTACCTGTTTATACGTATACTATACGCAACAACCACTTCCGAACGAGGTTGGACCGAATAGTGTGTTTCCTTATTTTATAATGAGCAAACTACCAATGGGGGTGGTGGGATTCATCTTGGCCGCTATGGTCTCCGCAGCAATATGTAGTTTAAGTGCAGATTTGAACTCCTTGGCGGCAGTTGGCGTTGAAGATTATTATAAAAAACTTCGTCCTTCCAAGGTGGATAATGAATATTTAAAGGCTTCTCGTTGGATAGTAGCTATTGCGGGATTATTATCCATGCTTATCGGTTTTATCTATGTAGAGTTGGGGAGCGAAAGCATATTAGGTATAATTTTTACGCTCTATGCTATTTTCTCGGGAGGGATTGTTGGCGTATTCTTGCTCGGTGTTTTTTCTCATCGGGCTAACAGGCAAGGCGTGAATATCGCGATTGTGATTTGTATCATCTTTACAGCTTATGCCTTTCTAACAAGTACGGAAGTGGAATTCGGTGGACAAAAAATGATATTACTCGACTTGGGGGATTTTAATTTTACACATCACAAATTAATGCTAGGCGTATACAGTCATCTAGTGATTATCGTCATCGGCTACTTTGCGAGTTTATTTTATCCGAAACCGGATCTGGATAAGAATTTATTCTTTTCCGGATGGCGCGATGGTCGCAGAGCGAAAAAGAAAGGAGAAGAATTGAATGATGAATAAATTTATAAGTATGCTCCTGATGCTATTTATTGTGCCGATGAGCTATGGACAATCTTCTGATGACAGATATTCTATGTCGCTGGAAGATGTGTTGAAGGCAATCGAGCAACGCTATGATGTAACCATAAAATACAACCCGGAGCAGGTTGTAGGCCGAACATTAGATTATGCACTTTGGCGTTTTCGCCCCGATATCGATCAGACATTACACAATGTACTGGCGCCGTTGGATATGAAGGTAAATAAAGAGGGAGAAGGTAAATATAAACTCAAAGAATACGAATATTATCGTTGGGAAGTGAAAGATGGATGGGCGTATTTGGATCAACTCTCGACAAAGTATCATAATAAATCCGGTTGGCAAGTACGTAAAGAATCACTACGAAACGAGTTGTTAGGTGCACTCAAGCTTTCGCCGTTACCTGAACGTCCTTCTTCAGATATTATTTTGACAA
>NZ_JABMCQ010000089.1 GCF_013179575.1 Sphingobacterium shayense
CACAGCCGTTTCCTGTACAAAAGATGGTCCTAAACCCGTAGACGACAGTACCGAAGAAGCACGCCTTGATTTAACTGTTCCGGCAATTATTCCAGAAATCATGATTGAAATCGAGAACAATCAAGAGGTGATCGAAAAAGACGAATACCTTAATGCAACAATAACGGTAGATGGAAAAGGTTTATTCCCTGATATCCCCGCCACTACCACTAGAATTAAGGGGCGCGGAAACAGTACCTGGGGTAAACCCAAAAAACCCTATCGCCTTAAGCTTGATACGAAAGCATCGATACTTGGTTTAGGAGCTGCTAAGGACTGGGTTTTATTAGCCAATTATCAAGACTATACGCTAATGACTAACGCCGTAGCGATGAAAGTGGGCCAACAACTTGGAATGCCATATACGAATACAATGATACCTATCGATGTGATCATTAATGGTGAATTACGAGGGAACTACAACCTCACCCAACAGATCGAAATTCAAGAAAACCGTGTCAACATAGGTGAAGACGGATTTATCTTAGAACTTGACAATCACTACGACGAGGAGTTTAAATTTAGATCAAAAATCCTAAACCTCCCTGTTATGATTAAAGACCCCGATATAGAAACAAATACACAATTCGAATCTATAAAAGTACTTTTCCAAAATTTGGAAAACAAAATATTCGCAGCTGATTTCCCAAACAACAATTATGGTGATTTGATTGACAAACAACAGATCGTCAATTATCTGTTAATCAATAATTTTGTTGCAAACTTCGAGATAAATCACCCAAAAAGCGTTTACATCTTTAGGCCTTCGGGGGGCAAATTTGTAATGGGCCCAATATGGGATTTCGATTGGGGCTTCGGGATTGACGAATCAACACGGCGATATTTCAACTTTGTAAATGTTCCATTATTAAAGTCCAATGATCAAAGGCTCGGCGCGCAGCTCTTTGCGCAACTAATAAAGGATCCTGAAATTAAAATGCTTTACAAGAATACGTGGAAAAACTACAGATCTACGTCCTTCAAGAAACTTCTAGATTACATCGAATGGTACGCCGCCGCAATACGAGAATCGCAAAAGCAAGATTTCGAACTGTGGCAGGTTGGCGACAACAATCTCCCAAAATCGAAGGCAGATTTAAAAACGTTCCTCCGAGAACGCGCGAAGTATATCGACGCGTACGTTGAGACGTTATAAAAAAGGACACGAGAAACCTAATCTGTAAGCCTTACCCACTGTCAGACAGCCCATAATTTCAAACCAAACTTTGGATGCTGCCCGATAGTTTTGGGTAAGGCTTCATTTATTCTCAAAAAAAATATGCAGACGATAAGCACATAACCTAGCCACCACATCTGTCTGCACGACGCAGGCACAAATAGCAAATCATTTTAATACACCTGTCTAACTACGATTATAAGCGTCATATCGTAATATCCAATTTTATAGGCAAGGGTAAGATACTTCCAATATGTATGCGCGGTGCAACTTCTTTTAAATACACCGTACTGAACGAAATAAAACTTTGTTACATCATAAAAAAAACAAATGTGACGATTATTAAAGTTCTAGAATTCCCTTTAGCTTCATTTTTGTAAAAAAATTCCATAACCCTCCATGGAAAAGTAAAAACAACACACCACAAATAACTCATTTATAATAAATTACCTATTTATAAATTACTCATTTCATGTTTCAGTATTGATATTCTCTACGAATAATAAAATATATTATTTTTATTTACCTTCATTTATTTACGTTTTTTATAATTATTGTTTTATATATTTACATTATGCTTCGAAAAAAGCAAGAACTAACTAATTAATAATACTTTGTTGATTTTAAATTAATAAACTGAGGTTACATTTGCCTTCGCTGAATCTTACCTAAGCGCAAATGAAAATCTTGATAACAAATTTAAACTTTTAACATACCGAAAAATTATGGATAAACCAACCAATTACTGGGGGAGGCTATTCTCATTCAGCCTCTGCTCTTTACTAATCCTTTTTTTTCCTTCCTGCAAAGATGATGGAGAAAAAACTACACAGAATCCATACAATCCATCGAGTCCGATTGTATTGAAAACTTTTTCCCCGATTGAAGGTGGCGCACGAGACAAGATTCTTTTAGATGGTGAAAACTTCGGAACTGATGCGAGCAAAATTAAGGTCTACTTTAACAATGCCAAAGCATCTGTAATCTCTTCAAGCGGAGAACGAATCTACGCCATCGTTCCGCGTCTTCCGGGTGCAAACCCAAAAATATCGGTGGTAATTGAGGGTGACTCGGTCGTTTACAAAGAATCCTTCACCTACCACACCCAAGCACAAGTAAGCACAGTAACAGGAAAGGGAGAAAAAACTTTTAAACCGGGGACACTTTCTGAGGCAGAGGTTTACGGAAAATACTTAGAGCTCGACGCAGAAGGCAACTTATTCATGTCTTGGCGCGACGGCGGGACATGGGGTGTTGCTCGAATTAACGAAAAACAAAACATAGTCACTCCTTTAATAGAAGCTGCAACAACGGAAGAGCGCGTCTTATACGCGAATGGACTAACCGTTGACCGGGCTACAGGAATGTTAACAGCAGCACACGAATCGGTGAAAGAGGTAATGTTTACGTTCGACCCGCGAGAGGCCTGGTATCCACGCCAGCGTAATGCAAAATTCTCAACGTCGGACCTGACCTCGATTGTCGATGCCGACCGGTACAACAATTTTATAACCTTCTGCCCGTACGACGGTTATCTGTATACGCGTTACCGGGACGGCAAGATTGCCAAGATACATCCCGAAACGTTGGAAGCAACTATTGTCCACCAAGGGCCTTACGGTTCTCAATATGGTCAGGCCATCAACCCTGCAAAACCATGGCTGTTGTACATGACACTCCACTCAAACGCAAGCCCTACTGAATTCAAACAGGGTATTTCGGTTCTCGATCTACGTGATCCTAATGGAAGTGGCGGATTCAAGCGCCTTAATGCGCCTGGAGGAAGCGGCTTTCGTGATGGCCCACTCGAAGATGCCTTATTCAACTATCCGAAAGACATAAAATTTGACAACGACGGCAATATGTTCGTCGCCGATTACGGAAATCACTGTATCCGTATGGTCTCAGCTGACAATATTGTTACCACTGTAGCCGGGCAACCCGGTAGCTCTGGATACGAAGATGGTGGACCCGTAGAATCTAAATTCAACAACCCTTGGGGTGTAGCCGTCAATGAACAAGGAGATATTTACATTGCTGACTGGGGCAATGCACGGATACGCAAACTAGTTATCGAATAATTAACCTAAATATAAAATGAGAATCATTCATATTTTATGTCTACTGCCCTTGTTTTGCCTAACCCTAACAACGGCCTTAGCACAAGAAACAAGGCAGGTGCGCATTACTGGTACCGTTACCAGCGAAGCGGGAGCACCACTGCCAAACGTAACAATATATATCAAAGACAAACCCGATGCAGGTACATCAACCTCAAACGAAGGGAAGTTCACGCTTGAAGTAACATATGGAGACAAGATGGTATTCAGCTCTGTCGGTTACGACGCAGCTGAACACATCGCCGTCGAATCCACCGAAAATTTAAAAATCGTACTCCCTGAAGCAAGCGCGGCAATTGACGAAGTGATTGTCGTAGGGCTTGGAAACGAGCAGCGGAAGATCAGCTCGGTCGGTGCAATCACTACCGTACAAACAAAAGACTTACAATCACCCGCTCCATCGATCGCTAATCTATTGGGAGGGAGAGCGGCGGGAGTAATATCGCTGCAGGGAAGTGGAGAGCCTGGTCGGAATATCTCTGAGTTTTGGGTACGTGGAATTGGAACGTTCGGCGCGAATAATAGCGCCCTAGTACTAATCGACGGACTAGAAGGAGATTTAAACACCATTGATCCCGCCGATGTCGAGAGCTTCTCGATCCTCAAGGATGCCTCCGCTACCGCGGTATACGGCGTTCGTGGAGCAAATGGCGTAGTACTAGTAACCACCAAAAAGGGGTTAGTGGATAAAATTCAGATCACCGGCCGAGTCAACAGTACGCTTTCCACACTAAACCGTTTACCTGAATATTTGAACGCCCATCAATACGCGCAGTTAGCTAACGAAGCAAATATCGGCCGCGGAAATGGTCCATTATATAACGAAACGGAAATGGGAATTATCCGCGACGGATTGGATCTAGACATGTACCCCGACGTAAACTGGCAGAATGAAATTCTTAACAAAAGCTTTTGGCGCCAAAGCTATTATGCAAGTGGACGTGGTGGTAGCGAAGTAGCAAGATACTTCCTCAGTCTAGGTGGGACAAGCGAAACAGCAGCGTACAAGGTCGACAAAAACAGCGTATATAGCTCAAATGTGGGCTACAACACCTATAATTACCGCATCAATTTAGACATAAACCTTACCAAAACGACCAAGGTCTACCTAGGATCGGACGGTCACCTTTCGCAGCTCAAACAACCGGGCGTTGCCAACACAAAATACATATGGGATGCACAAGCAAGACTTTCCCCGCTAGCTCTTCCCACGCAATACTCAAATGGGCTGTACCCTGCGTTAGGTGATGGGGATCGTTCATCGCCCTACGTAATGATTAATCGAACGGGTAAAGCATTAGACGAAATTTACAAAGGAAAAACTACGGTCGCGCTAAATCAGGATCTTTCCGGAGTGTTAGATGGACTTAAATTTCGTGCGCAAGGTGCCTATGACCTCCATAGCTATTTCGAGGAGCGCAGGCGTGTCCAACCAGCGTTATATACAGCTCAGGGAAGAGACTACAATGGAGATTTAATCATGATAGAAACGGTTCAAGAGCAAAAAGCATCGTACTATAAAGCGACGAGGCAATACCGCAAATACCACTTTGAATCGGTCATCAATTATGATAAAAAGTTTGGAGATGATCACCGGACATCGGCATTAATCTATTATTATCTAAGTGACGCGAAGGACACAGACGACGCAAAAAGTAATCTGGAGGCTATTCCATTACGCTATCAAGGCGTGTCTAGCCGTTTTACGTATGGTTTCCGAGATATCTATTTACTCGATGTTAATTTCGGTTACACGGGTTCCGAGAACTTTCAACCCGGCCGGCAATACGGATTCTTCCCATCAGTTGCAGTTGGCTGGGTGCCTACAGGTTACAAGTTCATGCAAGAGAATGCACCTTGGCTAAACTATTTTAAAATCAGAGCTTCCTATGGTACCGTGGGTAACGATAGAATAAGTGACATCCGCTTTCCCTATTTAACCAAAGTCACCGTCGACGATGGTCGAAATGATGGTGACGACGAAGACGAACATATCTGGGGGATACCTGGCATAGAGACAATTAACGAAACTCGGATCGGTGCGGATAACTTAGCATGGGAAAGAGCGACCAAGGCAAATCTAGGTATAGAAGGTAAGTTGTTTAACAATAAGCTAGATTTCGTAATCGACTTTTTCCAAGATCAACGTAATGGCATATTCCAACAGCGCGTTCAGATACCAGAATACGTGGGGGTAATTTCGAATCCTTTTGCAAACGTGGGAAAGATGAAGAGTATGGGAGCGGATGGAAATATTAGTTATAAAACCGTCGTGAGCCCCGATTTCGACTTCACAATTAGAGGGAATTTTACCTATTCAAAAAACACCGTTCAAAACTGGGAACAGGCCTACCTTGAATACCCGTATCTGGAATACAATGGCTATCCGCACAAATCTATCCGAGGCTATCAAGCGATCGGATTATTTAAAGACGAAGACGATATTAAATACAGTCCACAGCAGACCTTTGGAGCAGTAATGCCAGGCGATATTAAATATAAAGATGTGAACGGCGACGGTATAATTGATAAGTTAGACATGGTTCCGCTCACTCGGGAAAATTATCCCCTTTTGATGTTTGGCTTCGGCGGGGAATTCCGCTATAAAGATCTATCGTTAGGCGTACTTTTTAAAGGCACGGGCAAGACTTCATTTTTCTATGGCGGGATGGGCTATATGCCATTTTCTAATGGCGTGGAAGGAAATGTTCTTTCGATGGTTGCCGACCCGAACAACAGGTGGATCCCGATGGACTACGCCCTGGCAAATGGTATAGACCCTGCCCTTGCAGAAAACCCAAATGCACGTTTCCCACGCCTGCAATATGGCGACAATCCAAATAATAATCAAACATCCAGTTTTTGGCAAGGCGATGCTCGATACATCCGTTTGCAAGAAGTCACGTTGAGCTATCACATAACTCCAAATCTTCTAAAAAGAATCGGGGTTAACTCCATGGATCTACAGTTCGTAGGCAACAACCTTTATGTCTGGGATAAAGTCAAAATATTTGACCCCGAGCAAGCAAAAGATAATGGGCGAGTATATCCAATACCTACAACATACTCTCTACAAATGTATATCAATTTTTAAACTGGCAAAACTAAGAACATGACAAGGTTAACTATAAAACGAATCTTAACTGCAGCACTCATCATCCAACTGTTTGCAGTGGTAACATCCTGTAAGGATTACCTAAATATCGACGAGTATTTCGACGATGAATTTAATATAGATTCCGCATTTTCCAATGCTCGAAACATTGAGTCTTATATGTGGGGAGCGGCAAAATTGTTCCCCGATGAATCCCAAACCATCCGATTCGGATTTACACCAGGACCAATGGCTACCGATGAGGGCTTTAACGGACTTACGGGTGGGGGATCAAGTAACGTTTATTACGGAATGGATTTCGCAACAGGCCGCATCACATCGGATTTCTTCGGCGACAGCAACCCAAATCTTAATCAATGGGGGAACTACTATAAAATAATTCGAAAATGTAACACCATTCTACAAAATCTCGACAAACCTCGAGACATGACAAACGAAGATCGTCTACGCATTGAGGGGTATACACGTTTTATCCGCGCATATGCCTACTACAACCTGCTAGTAGACTATGGCCCTCCTATCCTATTAGGAGATGAAGTTGTTAACACGAACGAACCTATTGAGTATTACGATCGTCCGAGAGCTACTTATGACGAGGCAATGGAATATACCTGTGGCGAACTTGAAAAGGCAGCGCAACTCCTTCCTATGGAAGTCTCGCTTCTAGACTTTGGACGTCCGACACAGGGCGCTGCGCTAGCGCTTGTCGCTAGGCTCCGACTTATTCATGCAAGTCCACTTTTTAACGGCGGCCCGGTAGCCAGTGCGTATTTCGGTAACTGGAAAAGAAAAACTGACAATGCTCAATATGTAAACCAACAATATGATGAAGCGCGCTGGGCTGTTGCAGCTGCTGCAGCTAAAAGAGTGATGGAGCTAGGAAGATACAGACTTTATACTGTACCAAAAGATGATAAAACGCCAGCGCTCCCAACTGGAGTTACCTCTGATCCTAGTTTTTACAGCGAGTACCCCAGCGGTGCAGCTGGCATTGACCCGTTTAAATCGTACTCCGACATCTTTACAGGAGAGGCTGTCGCGGCCATCAATCCAGAGCTGATCTGGGGCAGGAATACATCATACCTAAATAAAACGATCAATCAAGGATCCTTTCCTCCATCGTTGGGAGGATGGGGACGCTTCTGCGTGACCCAAAAGGTCGTGGACGCCTACCTCATGGATGACGGACGAACAAAAGAAGAAGCAAGAAGTGATGGCTATTATTCGGAAACGGGCTTTACCAGTGAACCGCGTAATTTCTCGGGCTATCCATTAAATTCGGGTGTTTATAATATGTATGCCAATCGCGAAATGCGGTTCTATGCTTCGGTGGGTTTCAACGAAGCTGTTTGGCAAGCTCTCTCTAGTACGTCTTTAAACAACCATACCGCGAAATATTATTACCAAGATGCAGAC
Organism: Sphingobacterium shayense; assembly: GCF_013179575.1. GTDB lineage: Bacteria > Bacteroidota > Bacteroidia > Sphingobacteriales > Sphingobacteriaceae > Sphingobacterium > Sphingobacterium shayense. The sequence goes on from NZ_JABMCQ010000089.1 coordinate 7,868, forward strand.
GGACGTGGTGGAGTGAACGCAACTTCACCAAACTACCCAATCACGGGTTACGTGATTAAGAAATATAACCATCCGATGGATGCAATTTCAGGGACTGGCCATCGTTTTATGAACAAAGCGTACGCTATTATTCGTTACGCGGAAATTTTGCTCTCCTATGCGGAGGCATTAAATAACTTACAAGGTAGCCATACGGTAACACTCGGGGATAAGCAGTATACGGTTTCCCGGAATGTTGAGGAAATTAAGACCGCATTCAATGCTGTACGTTACCGAGCAGGTCTCCCTGGTTTATCGGCCACCCAACTGGGAAGTGTTACCGAAATTCAAAAACAAATCGAACGAGAACGTATGGTAGAGTTTCTATGGGAAAATAGACGTTTTTACGACGTACGTCGATGGGGGATTTACGAACAGACAGAAAAAGAACCTATCAGAGGGATGAATCCCGATGGTGCGACTAAAGAAACTTATTATCAGCGAGTCATTCCAGGATCTTCATCATTCTTAACGAGAACCGTCGATAAAAAGCTGATATGGGTACCGATTCCGCGCGCGGAAATGAGAAGGTTACCATCACTCGATCAGAACCCAGGTTATTAGGTTAAATCATAAAACGAACAAAATGAAACGAAGATATATAGCACTCCTCTCTCTCACGGCTTTATTCTCATCCTGTAAGGATAACGAGATCTTTGAGAAAGAGATGTATAAAAATGTGGTAGCGTTAATCAGCAGTGACTACTACAATACCTTTGAGGAAGTGGTCCCCCTCACCGATGAAGAGGTCACGGGATACATCGCAGCCTCTGTGGGCGGTACCCATGCGCCCGGTCAGGATATGGTCGTTGAGCTTCAAGAGGACCAAGAACCATTAGATGAATACAACTGGGCATTGTTTGACGCAGATGAGAAATTATATGCAAAAATGCTCCCCAAAGACAAATATGAAATAGCGGATTATAAAATTCAAATCAAGGCAGGTGAACGTACCGGAAAAACAATGGTTACTATTCGTCCGGACGGTCTTTCTCCTGACTCGACTTACTTTATTGGATTAAAAGCAACAGAGGTGTCAGGTGAGGAGATAAACCCCGAAAAAAACACAATACTCTATCAGGTGCTCATAAAGAATGATTACGCATCCCAGGCGGAGGATAATTTCTATTCGATGACCGGTTTAATGGACTCGATGGTCACTGCAAGCAATAAAAAGATGTTCCCTCTAACGCGGAACACTTCGCGAATAATTGCGGGAAAGGAATCATTTGAGGCCAACGTGGAACACATTCAGAAAACGTCAATAGTTCTACAGGTAAATGAAGACAATTCCGTAAGCATAAAACCATATGGGAATATACAAGTGACACAAATAGACGATGATCACAATTACCCTAATACGTTTACATTGGAGGAAAGGTTTGGACGAAAATTCAACGTGTTTCTACTGTCCTATGAATATACAATAGGGGAGGAAACACATTTAATGAAGGAGAGACTTGAAATACAGGTAAAATAACTGCGGCGGTCGCAACTGACTAAACCGACAAGTCTCAATCTGGGCCATATCACAACCAAAGGGATACGGCCCAGATCGTTTTATATTATTTGCGAATCCAAAACTCCAAATTTTTAACACTTCGATCACCCCTTCCTTAAAGTTACGTTCGGGAATCTTCTAAGAGCGTTGACAAAAGCTCATCAAGACAAACGGTAGCATATGTCGACTCTTGATCAGAATACGCGTAAGGGAGAATCAAATGATTGTTGTGAATAATTTGTCCGCAAGAGTACAGCACATTCGGCACGTAGCCGTTACGTTCAGCTTCATTTGCAAAAAGCAGTGGTTGTTTCAACTTCCCAATCACCTTCTTTGGGTCATCCAGATCTAACAGCAAAGCTCCGATGGAATACTCTCGCATTGGCCCTACTGAGTGCGTAATAACCAACCAACCCTTATCCGTTTCAAGAGGCGATCCACAATTTCCTACCTGTATGAATTCCCAAGGGTATTCCGGCTCCACGAGCAACTCAATTTCTTGTTGCCAGTTTGTCAACGTATCGGAAAAAGCAATATAACTATTCTCTCCTCCCTCTCGGCACAGCATAGCGTATTTTCCGTTTATTTTTCTAGGAAATAATGCCGATCCTTTCCCTACGATTCTTCCGTTGATAGGCTGCACCTTGAAATTCACAAAATCCTTGGTTGAAAGCAATTTTGGAAGAATGGAATGTCCATCATAAGCGGTATAAGTAGCATAATTTGTAACACTGCCCTTATCGCTTACAAAACGAACGAAGCGAGCATCTTCTATCCCATTTTTCTCCGTATCACTAATTGGGAAAATGACCCGCTCAGAAATAGAGGTGTCAAGCGAGTAGCTGATCTCATAATGGGATGATGCCAGCCACAAGATCTGTTGCATCAACAGCTCGCTATCTTGACTTAATTCGTTCTCCGCCTTTAACTGTTTAACAAAAAGAACAAGTTCATCATAGATAAATGTCTCGGTAAACTTCTCCTCGATCAGGCGATAAATTTCTTTTTCAGGTTTATGTAATTGTTCAAGCTTTTCCAGGAAATCAACTTTCTTGTATCGATAATTCTTAATATGTTTAGGTTTCTCAAGCAACACGCCAACTTCGTCCATGCGAATATCTAAATTCTTATCAATCACTGCTGAACGAAAAACAATCGAAGAGAGGTGTCCCTCCCCCACCGCCCTGAAGCTAAGGAGTACCCTCCGCTCCGTCTCTTGTACCTGTGATTGATCTGGCGAAAGAACGATTGAAGGATTAAAATACGCAGCCGCTTCGATCGAATATTCCATCGTAAAATAGGAACCAATGAGCATGCGTTCTTCGTTCGAGAGGCCTTCTCTACTGATACCCAGTTCTTTTAAAACAGGAACTACAAGTTTAAAATTTCTTTCGAGCACATTCAATAATGATCGATGTCTACGAGCATAATTCCGAAGGATCTGTGCAAGGACGACCGATTTCTCTTCATCGGATAGCCCTAATACGCGGGCGACGATTTTTTTTGCCCTTTCTGGCCCCAGATTAAACCGCCGCGCGAGGACGCGATCCATCTGAGGTTTGAAAAAAATATTCTTTCGATTAACTGTTACTCCCATAGGTGTGCTGTATTTCCAACGTCGATTTTTTTAAAGAACATAAATAAACACCAAGTTGTTCGCACAAATTTGTTTTATTTTTTCTCGATGAAACTTTATTGATCGCTTCAATGTTCTCTATTTGTACAGCAGTACAAATTCACCTTTAAAATAAAAAAATGAGAATCATAATAATAGGAACGTATCCCCCGAGAAAATGTGGCATCGCAACATTCACGCACGACTTATACCGCTCACTTACTGCCCAGAATCAGGATGTTGATATCTGTGCTATAACAGACGGTACAGAGTCTCAATTTGGTAGCGAAGTAAAGTGTACCATAGTGAAAGATATCGAAAATGCATATTTACAAACCGCAAATTGGATCAACAGCAATGATTATGATTGCTGCGTTGTACAGCATGAATTTGGCATTTTCGGTGGCAATTCAGGGGATTACATTTTACTACTAGCGGAAAAATTAACGATTCCCGTTATAACCAATTTGCATACTGTGCTAGAGAAGCCGAGTATAGCAGAATATCAGGTATTAAAACGGTTAGCTACGTTCAGCAGTACGATCACTGTAATGACTAACCGAGCGATCACAATGCTGAAAGAAGTCTATAACATTTCGCCGTTTAAGATCAGCATGATCCCACATGGGATCCCAGAATTTACGATTACTTCCGAACAAGCCAAAGAAAAATTGGGGTTAAAAAACAAGAATGTCATGCTTTCCTTTGGTCTGCTCGGTCCCAGCAAAGGCTATGAAGTCGCTATTCGTGCGGTGGCTAATGTCTCGCACAAAGATTTTATATACATCATTTTGGGAGCGACACATCCAAACGTAATGCTGCATGAAGGGGAACGCTATAAAGATCAGCTTGAGGCCCTTGCTAAGGAATTAAACCTTGAGGGGCGTATATTATTTGTGAACAAATATGCGAGTGATGAGCTTTTACAAAGCTATTTGAAAGCATGCGATATTTACGTTACGCCCTATCCCAACGTTAACCAAATGAGTAGCGGCACGCTGACGTTCGCCCTTGGCGCAGGCGCAGCTGTGTTATCGACTCCGTATTGGTACGCTCAAGATCTCCTTGCTAACGACAGAGGAAAACTTTTTGACTTTAATGATACCCAAGGGCTAGCAGATTCGATCAATGAATTACTATCGAACGAGGAAAAAATGATTACATACCGTCGTAATGCCGCGGCCTTCGGCAAAACGATTTCCTGGATGAACGTTGCTAAAAAACAAATAGCGCTAATTAAATCGGTAGTTATCGATAAAAAGAAACGACCACAAAAAGCAGGGAACATCAAACAACTTGAAAAAATAATAAATCGAACGGGAGGAAAGATATTTTATCCATCCGGAAAAATAAATGAAGACAGGAGGTCAACGATTTGAAGGCTGAGCATATCACAAAAATTCTAAATGACTTCTTTGAGGAGCAACCAAACTTTGATATTAGCTATCTCGAAAAGATAGGCTCCCCTTTCGGAATATATCAGCATGCAACCTTTAACATTCCTAACTACAACCATGGTTATTGTCTAGATGACAACAGCAGAGCGTTGTTATTGCTAGTTAAAGCGCAGGAGATTGATTCCTCTATTGTCAACCATCGACTTGTCAATGTTTACTTGTCATTTATCCTTTACGCGCAAAATCCAGATGGAACGTTTAAGAACTTCATGTCCTTCGACCTCAATTTCCTGGAGAACAAGGGCTCCGAAGACAGCACGGGCAGAGCTATATGGGCTATCGGGACGTTATTGGGCAACCCTCATTTCGCTCCCTATCATGAGGTATCCAGAGAAATCTTCAATAGGTCCCTTGACCACCTATGCGACATTACTTCCCCACGTGCTGTAGGCTATAGTCTGTTAGGGATTCTAAAATTCATCGAAGCAAATCCGGATGACGTCCACGCTATACAAGTCGCAAAAACACTTGCAGGCTTTTTGGAAAATGAATTCGAAGCATGTTTTAGTCTCGACTGGCCGTGGTTCGAAGAAGTCATATCATATGACAACGCGATATTGCCGCTGGCAATGCTACAGGCGGGTAGGATTTTAGAAAATAGGCAATGGAGGGAGACCGGATTAGCGAGCTTTTCGTTCCTAGATGCTACGCTCTTCAGCGGAAGTCATTGTTCCATCATTGGCAATCAAGGCTGGTTCAAAAAAGGAGGTAAGGCAAGCCGCACTGGGCAGCAGCCCGTAGAGATTCCAAGCATTATGTTGCTCTACCGGGAAGTATATTTACTCGACAAAAATGTTCTGCACCTTCAAAAAATACGGCAGGCATTTCTGTGGTATCTTGGAGAAAATGACATGGGAACGCCGCTCTACAACCCTGTTGACCGGTCATGTTACGACGGCCTTGAGGATTTCGGAGTCAATAAGAACCAGGGTGCCGAAAGTAACATCGCCTTCTGGACAGCTTATATTCTTGCTAAAGGAATCCAGACCATCAGTACGGTCAGTGTTTCTTAGTCTTGTGAAGAAAGATAACATAAACCAAAGCCGGGCAGCCTTGTTCCATAAATAAATAGTCATGGCAAACTTAGAACACTATCAACGGAAAAGAAACTTCACAAAAACCAGTGAGCCTGCTGATGACTCGAAGAAAAAGGCTTCAAAGAAACCCCGTTTCACCGTACAGCGTCATCACGCAACAAGGCTTCACTACGACTTCCGCTTAGAAATAGACGGTGTATTAAAAAGCTGGGCGGTACCCAAAGGGCCGTCATTAAACCCAAAAGACCGCAGACTTGCAGTCCAAGTCGAAGACCATCCCCTTAGCTACGGGAAGTTTGAAGGAGAGATCCCGAAAGGCAATTACGGCGCTGGCACCGTCGCTATTTTCGATAATGGAACCTATGCGTACGATGAATGTAAAAACGAAAAAGAATTTCTAAAGCAGTGGAATGCCGGGTCTATCAAATTTATCCTGCATGGAAAAATTCTCCGAGGCGGATTTGCATTAGTACGTATGAAAACAGAAGAGCCTAACAACTGGCTTTTGATAAAACATCAGGACGAGCACGCAGTGGACAAAGCATTTGATGCAGAGAAACTTATTGCGAAGAATATTAAGCAGGAAGGTAAAGCGTTCAAAGAAAAAAAAACCACAAAAAACAAAACAATCGAGACACAAGCACCAGAGTCGGGCAAGAATGAACTAAGGCCGATGCTCGCTAAATTAAGTAGCAGTCTCCCGAGCGGGACGGAATGGATGTTCGAGCAGAAATACGACGGTTTTCGGGCTTTAGCATTAATTGATAAAAAGAAGGTTAAACTGATCTCTAGAAACGGAAAAAATCTAAATGAGAAATTCCCAAGTATTGTAAAAGATCTCGAATCTCAAAACAGAGATGCACTTTTGGACGGTGAAATAATGATCGAAGATAAACAAGGTAAATCCTATTTTCAGCTTTTACAAGCTGGAGAACCTGTCGCTAAAAACCGTCAAATACATTACCGTATTTTTGACATTCTAACACTCGACAACAACGACCTTCGATCGTTTTCTCTCGCAGAGCGTAAAGAGCTGCTGAAGTTGCTTGTAAAAAAAGCTGGATTCCAGCTATCGAGCTATGTAGACAGCCTGACGATGAGCGCAGATAAGGTGCTCGATTATGCGACAAAAATGGGATGGGAAGGTATAATCGCTAAACGGGAGGACAGCCCGTATCTGGCAGGAAAACGCAGCGACCTCTGGCAAAAAATCAAAGGTAGAAATACGCAAGAAGCCATCATTTGCGGGTTTACTGCACCTGGGGGAAGCAGAGCACATTTTGGGGCAATCATTCTTGCCGTGATGGAAGAAGGAACGTTAACTTATATCGGCAACTGCGGCACGGGATTTAGCGAGACTGTGATTAAAGACTTACACGACAAAATGATCCCTTTAAGAAGAAAGTCTAAACCATTTTCTAAGCAGGTGAAAGTAGCAAAAGAAAGCCACGTAACATGGCTCTCACCCAAACTAATTTGCGACGTATATTATGCCGAATGGACGAGCGATAAACATCTGAGACATCCCGTTTTTAAAGGCCTCCGAGAAGATAAACGTCCCGAAGATATCCGAATTGAAGTACGACAAATTGGTGAAACCATGGAAAAGGAAAGAAAGATAAAATATGGACGAAAAACCGTCTCTCTAACGAACCAGAACAAAGTATATTGGCCGAACGAAGAAATCACGAAAGGCGACATGCTTGCCTATTATGAACGTACCGCGGTACACATACTACCCTATTTAAAGGATAAGCCTATATCGATGAATCGTTTTCCAAACGGTATTAATGGGCAGAGCTTTTTCCAAAAGGATGTAGAGCCTGATCAGCTCCCTTCTTGGGTAAAAACCACGCAGGTATACTCGGAGAGTGGAGACAAAATGATCGATTACATCTTATGCAATGACGAGGCGAGTCTACTCTTCATCGCTAATCTAGGATCTATCGAAATCAATCCTTGGCTAGCTAGTTATAAAAAGCCAGACAAGCCTCAGTTTGCTGTCTTAGATTTGGACCCTAACGGCGCAGATTTTAAGGAAGTTATTGCTGTGGCTCTCTCAGCCAATACAATTTTAAAAAACGCAAATATCCCTGCCTTCATCAAAACCTCGGGATCCACAGGATTACATATCTACATGAATGTTAATCAGAAGTACGATTTTGAAATCGTTCGAGATTTTGTGGAGCTCATTGCAGAAATGATTAACCAGAAGCATCCCGATACCACGAGTATGATCCGCGATCCGAAAAAAAGAAAAAATCTTATCTATTTGGATTATCTGCAAAACAAAAGAGGGCAAACAATCGTGGCTCCATATAGTGTTCGACCGAAGCCTGGGGCGACCGTTAGTACACCATTGGCGTGGAATGAAGTCAACTATCAGTTAAGGATCGCTGATTACGACATTTTCACGATACCAGAACGGGTAAAAAACCAAGTTGATCCTTGGAAAGAGATTTGGGAAAATACCGTTGACATCAAGAAATCTCTCGCGTTGTTAGGCTAAACTAGCCTTCAACTTCGCTAACAGATCGGAAGCCTTTGTATTTTCAACATTCATCTTACGGATTGTCGCCCGTTTCCCTGTACTTTTCTGCTTAATAATCTTCATCAACTCTTTAGAATATTCATTCTTGAATGCAGTGATATCGAATTCTTTGCTATTCGTTTTTATAAGCTGCAGCGCCATATCCATCTCAGCTTTGGACAGTTTGGTTCCGTTGGGCACGCTCAGTTCTGAAGGATCGCGAATCTCTTCTTGGAAACGGATCTTATTTAACAAAAGCATATTGCCAGAGGGTTTGACTATCGCTAAATTTTCAACGTTACGCATGACAAACGAACCTAGCCCGGCGGTTTTACTTTTTTCTAAGGCTTTGAGCAATAACTGATAGGCCTTCACTCCCGATTTTTGTGGCTCTAAGTAGTAAGGGGTATCAAAATAGATACTATCGATCTCTTGGATTTTAACGAAGGATTGTAAATTTATCATTTTGTTTTTCTCTGGCATCGCTTCTTCAAAATCGGCGTCTTCGAGAACCACATATTTATCTTTGAGCAGAAAACCTTTAACAATATTGTCCCAAGGCACCTCCTTACCCGTATTTTCGTTAACACGCTTGTATTTAATATTTGCGTGGTCCTTTCGATCTAGCATATCAAGATCAAGACTACTTGTTTGTGTTGCGCTATATATTTTAATGGGGATGTTCACGAGTCCAAACCCGATGGCTCCAGTCCAAATTGCTCTCATAACTTCTTATCCTTTTTAATTATATAACAAAAAGTAGATACAATAGTTCTTTTTAATAGCGCTTATATGTTCTTGCGGAAGATATTAATAAGTTTTTTG
>NZ_JABMCQ010000009.1 GCF_013179575.1 Sphingobacterium shayense
TCGTGCCAAGCCATGTCGTTCTTTTATCCGAATCGATCATTTCTTTACCGATCACCAATTCGGGTAGGAAGTCCGCATAGAACGAATGATTGTCGTGATTGATTTCGATAAGATGTTCATTAAAAATTTTACGAAGGAAACCATTCTGCGAATCAACATGATTTAATGTAGTTAACGAATCATATTTACTCAACATCTCCCCTTTTAAGAGATAAGGCTTCGATGCCGTATGGTACCGAGTATCAGGAGAGTAAAGTAGTTCATTGTATTTTTGAAAATGCTGATAAGAATAAGGTAGATTCGTTACCTGCGCATCCGCCGACTGTATAGACGACAAAGCTAGGAATAGAGAAAAATATAGAATAACGCTGTTACGCTTCATAAGTTAACAAATAATTTGCCGTTGACCATCGCAATTATTATTCCGAAATAATAATTCATAACAAATGTAACCATAATATATGAAAACGTCATAACTTCGGATATGATGCTAAATCGTTTATCTATCATTAATTCCCAATTTAATAACTATCTTAGGTGCTGTAAACACAAACTAAAGTTGAATATAGACTGAATAAAATCAATGAAACGAAGAAATTTCCTTAAAAATACGGCAGCGTTAAGCATGGGGCTTGCCGTAAGCAAGTTCTCTTTTGCCGAATCTTTTGCTGAATTTCCAACGGTGCGAGTTTCGTCCGATAAGAGGCATTTTTCAAGTAAGGTTATTGAAGATGCTATCGCCGAATTTCAAAAAAAAGTTCCCAATAAAGAACTGGGATGGCTTTTCAACAATTGTTTCCCCAACACTCTCGATACAACAATTTATGACGAGTCAACTGCGAATAGAAAGCTTACATATGTCATAACAGGTGATATTGATGCCATGTGGTTACGTGATAGTAGTGCTCAAGTATGGCCGTATCTTCCTTTTATGAAAAAAGACAAAAAGCTACAAGACCTAATATTGGGATTAATCAACAAACAATCACAATGTATCAATATTGATCCCTACGCCAATGCTTTTTATAACGATCCGAACAAAAAAGGAGAATGGTTTTCAGATCACACAGATATGACGCCTGGTATTCACGAACGTAAATGGGAGATTGATTCGTTGTGTTACCCTATCCGTCTTGCATACCATTACTGGCAACATACCAACGACTCGACGCCATTTGATGATGAGTGGGTAAAAGCGCAAGAAAACATATACAAGACATTTACTGAACAGCAACGCAAAAACGATCTTGGCCCTTATAAATTCGCAAGAACCACCGATCGAGGATCTGACACACTACAGGTTGATGGCTTAGGCTATCCAGTAAATCCTGTTGGATTAATATGCTCTGCATTTCGTCCCTCAGATGATGCGTCAATATTTCTCTTTCTAATTCCCTCCAATCTCTTTGCTGTTGTAAGTTTACGTCAATCTGCAGAAATACTACGGAAAGTAAAAAACAACACAGATTTGGCCTCGCGTATGGAGGCATTAGCGACGGAGGTAGAGAATGCCGTAAATCGTTATGGAATCGTCGAACACCCCGAATATGGAAAAATTTATGCTTTCGAGATTGACGGGTTTGGCAGCCAACTGTTAATGGACGATGCAAATGTACCTTCATTACTCGCTCTTCCTTATTTAGGAGCGGTCAATGTGAATGATGAGGTATACCAAAGAACAAGAAAGTTCATCCTTTCTGAAAAAAATCCTTTCTTCTTCAAGGGATCAGCTGCTGAAGGTGTTGGGGGGCCGCACATTGGACGCGATATGATTTGGCCAATGTCCATTATTATGCGTGCTTTCACGTCGAACGATAACCAGGAAATTAAAACGTGTATCGAAACGTTACGGAAAACGCATGGTGACACCGGTTTTATGCATGAATCTTTCCATAAAGACGACCCCAAAAACTTTACCCGTCATTGGTTTGCATGGACCAACACCCTTTTCGGAGAACTTCTTTGGCAAACTTATAAGGAAAATCCCAGCCTCCTTAAATCTTAGTATTGAAAGGAAATCAGTTTCGATAGTCTCAAACCAATTCTACACGGAGACATCGAAGAAATCACACAGTAAAACATAAAGGCGTTATGTTTTACTGTGTTCGTTTTGGCACAGTCGTATATTAGGCCGACGAGTGCTCCCAAAAAGCCTGCAGGCAACAACAGGTAAATGGAAGATATTATTCAGGCAATCCCCATTTAGTTGTTTTGAAAAACAGCGAAGAAACCTCATCTTTGCGATGTTAAACAGGTAAAAAAATAACATGCAGCAAGGTCCAATTGGCATATTCGATTCCGGTTATGGAGGATTAACCATATTTAGGGAAATTAAAAAAGCACTTCCGCAATACGATTATATATATCTAGGCGATAACGCACGTGTTCCCTATGGCTCCCGTTCATTTGAAACAGTTTATCAATATACAAAGGAATGTGTGTTCAAACTTTTTGACCTAGGTTGCAATCTCGTTATATTAGCCTGTAACACCGCATCCGCTAAAGCGCTTCGCACAATACAACAAAATGATTTACCTGCAGGAAAAAAAGTTCTCGGCGTAATCCGTCCGACCACAGAATCTATTAACAATTACACCAAGACCGGTGAAGTTGGTATCCTCGCTACTTTGGGAACGATTCGTTCAAATTCTTATAAAATTGAAATCAACAAATTCCATCCGGGCATACAAGTATATCAACACGCCTGCCCTCTTTGGGTTCCGTTAGTCGAAAACAACGAAATTAACACGCCTGCAGCAGAATATATAGTGGCAAAAGATCTAGAGAAAATGCTATCAAAAAGTGAGAAAATCGATGCCATTGTACTTGCTTGCACCCATTACCCACTGTTATTACCCGTTATTGAGCGATATATACCACCAGGAGTAAATATCGTGGCGCAAGGACCCCTGATAGCCGATAGCTTAACCAGCTATTTACACAGGCATAAGGATATTGAATTATCCTGTTCTAAAGAAAGTGCTATGATATTCTTTACTACTGATAATCCACAGGATTTCCAAGAAAAGGCAACACTGTATTTCGGAGAAGAAATCGAAGCATCATACTTAAAAGTATAATACTTCGGCAATTTTTTATGCTTGTTTTGCCTGTAGGGCAAGCGCGTATAATTTCATTTGTTTAACCATAGACAAAAGTCCATTAGCACGTGTCGGCGAAAGATGCTCTTTTAACCCTATCTGGTCGATAAAATAAAGATCTGTATTTGCGACCTCACTCGGTGTATGTCCCGAAAGCACCTTCACCATTAAACTAACAAGACCCTTTGTAATTATTGCATCGCTATCGGCAGTATATTCGATCTTACCATCCACCAGGTCAGCAAACAACCATACTCTAGACTGACAACCCTTTATTAAGTAATTTTCAGTCTTGTATTTTTCATCTATTAACGGAACTTCCTTACCTAATTGAATAATGTATTCGTATTTCTCCATCCAATCTTGATAAAAGGAAAAATCTTCAATAAGTTCGTCTTGTATCTCGTTTATTGTCATTATTAATTGTTATTTAATTAGAAGCCTGAAATTTGATTATCTTAACATGTTAACAGCACGTTGCAGTCCAGTCGTCAATACATCAACTTCCTCTTTTGTGTTGTACATCGCCAAAGATACACGAACAGTGCCGGGAATCCCAAACTGTTCCATTACCGGTTGGGCACAATGGTGTCCCGTCCGCACGGCAATCCCTAGTTTATCCAAGATAACCCCGATGTCGTAAGGGTGAATTCCATCCACGACAAAAGAAATTACCGAGGATTTATGATGTGCAGTACCGATAAAACGAATTCCTTCGACTTCAGACAACCGTTCAGTAGCATATTCTAACAATTCCTCTTCGTAAGCCTGAATCGCTGCAAGACCAATATTATTGATATAATCAAAGGCATCTGCAAGACATATACCAGCTTCTATGTTAGGTGTGCCTGCTTCAAATTTAAATGGCAATTCATTATACGTTGTTTTTTCGAAAGTCACATCTTTAATCATATCCCCCCCTCCCTGATAAGGCGGCATAGCATTTAATAAAGCTTCTTTTCCATAAAGTACACCAATTCCCGTAGGTCCATACATTTTGTGACCGGAAAAAGCAAAAAAATCGACGTCAAGATCTTGAACATCAACCGGTATATGCTGAATCGCTTGAGCTCCATCAACAAGTACAGGCACTCCATGTTCATGGGCGACTTCAATCATCTCCTTGACGGGGTTCACTGTACCTAATGCGTTTGAAACAAATGTAAAGGAAACGAGCTTCGTACGTTCAGAAAATAATGCTTTATAAGCTTGCTGATCCAACTCTCCATGCTCATTCATGGGAATAACACGTAACTTACATCCTTTCTCATCACACAGCATTTGCCAAGGCACGATATTCGAGTGATGTTCCATTGCTGAGATTATAATTTCATCATCCTCGCCAATAAACGTTCGTCCATAACAAGTAGCTATAATATTGATAGACTCAGTGGTACCTTTGGTAATAATGACTTCATGTTCATGAGCAGCATTAATAAACGCCTGTGTTTTTCGCCGAGTAACTTCGAATGCATCAGTAGAAATTTGACTTAAATAATGAACACCACGATGAACATTACTATTCATGTCAGCATAATAGTTTATGATGGCATCGATAACCTGCTTTGGCTTTTGCGTCGTAGCTCCATTATCAAAGTATACCAGAGGTTTACCATTCACTTCACGCTTCAGAATTGGAAAGTCTGCTCTTATTTTATTTATATCAAAATTCTTCAATTTATATGTTGCTTTTATTCCCTACAAAGTTAGTATATTAAGGGGTAAAAACGACTCAATGAAAGACATTTCTTCACACATAAAATGAGTTTGTAAAGAATATGACATTGTATTCACCAAATTATTTTATAGAAAAATTGATAAATAATATAATGCTAATTGGCTACCTTTGTACTAGATATGCAAGAATTACCATTAAATATCCCAGAAGGATCACGGAAAGAGGTCATGGCTTATATGGAACCGTTCATGTTAAACGAAATGAGCGAATACTTAAAGCCTGTCGAACAAATGTGGCAACCTGCCGATTTTTTACCCGACTCATCTCGTGATACTTTTTTTGAAGAAGTCAGAGATCTGCAAGAGAGCGCAAAGGAACTTCCATACGATTTAGTGGCCGTACTTATCGGTGATACTATTACGGAAGAAGCACTGCCTACTTATGAATCATGGTTAACCATGGTGGACGATGTTGAAAAGAATGAACAGGGAGGATGGATGAAATGGGTTCGAGCATGGACTGCGGAAGAAAACCGGCATGGTGACCTTTTAAACAAATATCTTTACCTCTCCGGAAGAGTAGACATGCGTCAGTTTGAAATATCAACACAGTATTTGATTCATGATGGTTTCGACATTGGAACGGGAGCTGATCCTTACAGAAACTTTATTTACACCTCATTCCAAGAATTAGCGACCAACGTATCTCACAGACGCGTAGCGGCTATTTCAAAAAAATCAGGCGATAAACTGCTCGCGAAAATGTGTGGTGTTATAGCTGCTGATGAAGCTCGACATGCTAAAGCTTACATGTCATTTATCAGCCACGCCTTCAAAGTCGATCCTAGCGAAGTCATGCTCGCATTTGAAGATATGATGCGCAAAAAAATTGTCATGCCCGCCCATTTTTTACGGGAAGCAGGAGAACCACAAAGCGAAGCCTTCGCACACTTTTCTGATGCAGCACAGCGCCTCGATGTCTACACAGCAGTAGATTATGTTGATATATTAAAAACGCTAAACGAAGACTGGGCGATAGATAAGGTAACCGGTTTAAATGATAAAGGAGAGAAAGCGCGTGACTATCTTATGAAACTACCCGACCGTCTACTGCGGCTTGCCGACCGGGCTAAGATCCCAGAAACGCAATATAAATTCAAGTGGATTTTAGATCAGTAGAAGAATTTTAACGTTACTTGAAAGATCTCGCTTAGAATATGACATTAAAAAGAGAAGTTAACGCTTCTCTTTTTTTTTATTGATTTTTTTAGTTGTAAATTAGTTGTTGTACTAAAAATTGTTATGCTAAAGGAAAAATATAATCAATACTCGTCTATACTTGATCGCACAGCACGCCGAGTAAAGCAATTTGCACAAACCTCTTTTGCACGAAAAGAGTTTGATATCACTATCGATCAATGGGCTATTTTAAAGATTCTTTTTCAACAATCAGAAAGCCTTACTCACAAAGAACTCGCCGCGCAATCAGGCAAGGACCAACCGACATTAACACGTATCATTGACAACGTCATCAAGAAAAAATTGGTTGAACGAGTTGAACATCCTACAGATCGTCGGTGCCTTCAAATAGGATTAACCGATGCTGGTAAACAAAAGGTTGAATCCCTTGCTCCTGAAATTGCTCAAATTAGAATGAAAGCGTGGGAAAATCTTACCGATGAGGATTTCAGCCATTTTGTACGCATTTTAAACACGATATACGGAAATTTAAACAAAGAAATATGATAACAACAGACCTATGTATTATCGGCGCAGGGCCCGTCGGGCTTTTCGCTGTTTTTCAAGCAGGGTTACTAAAAATGCGATGTCACGTAATTGATGTCTTGCCACAAATTGGTGGACAACTCTCCGAAATATACCCTCATAAACCAATATACGATATTCCTGGATACCCTACGATTAAAGCCCATGAACTGATTGACAAGCAAATGGAACAAATCGCTCCATTCAGTCCAACATTTACCTTAGGTGAAAGAGTTGAGAACATTGAACGACAATCCGATGGAAGCTTTATAGTAACAGGGTCAGAACAAACAACAATCCGTGCAAAAGTCATCGTTATTGCGGGTGGCTTAGGTTGTTTTGAACCGAGAAAACCGGAACTCGCGAACCTTGAACTTTATGAAAGTGGATATGTTCATTACATGGTGCGGAGACCGGAAAGCTTCCGAAGCAAAGAAATAGTCATAGCGGGTGGTGGTGATTCCGCGTTGGACTGGACGATACACTTAGCCGATATCGCACAAAAAGTAACTCTCGTCCATCGTTCAGATGCTTTTCGGGGTGCGCCAGATTCAGCTGAAAAAGTGTACAAATTGGCTGCTGAGGGCAAGATTAATCTTCTTTTGTCACATCAACTCGTTTCATTAGAGGGAAATGGCAAACTCGAAAACATAAAATTATCTAATAAGCAAAAAGAAGAGATACTGGTACCTGCGAATCATTTCATTCCCCTATATGGCTTAAGCCCGAAACTTGGCCCTATCGCTTCTTGGGGATTAAATGTCGATAAAAATGCTATTTCCGTCAATACTTTCGATTACTCAACTAATATCGAACGAATTTATGCTATCGGAGATATCAACACTTACCCCGGAAAACTAAAACTCATTCTTTGTGGATATCATGAGGCAGCGCTAATGGCGCAAAGTGCATTTAAATACGTCTACCCCGAACAAAAATTAACCTTCAAATATACGACCGTAAATGGCGTCAATAGTTTTTAAATGGAAAATATCATTAACATAACCGTTGAAGATCGCGATGGCACGATACAACAACTTGAAATACCTACAGATGTCAATATGAGTCTTATGGAGCTGCTAAAGGCATGGAATTATAAAATACTTGCTACCTGCGGAGGGATTGCGTTATGTGCTACCTGCCACGTTCAAATTCGCGAGGGAGCGGAAAATCTCCACAGTGCAAGTGACATGGAACTCGATATGCTTGATACGCTCCCGGATGTAACCGAACAAAGTCGATTAGCTTGTCAGCTACGTTTAACCAATATCAATAACAATCTTTCTATAAAAATCAAAGGGGGCTTAGAAGACAAATCATACTAAGTGTATAAAATACACTTAGATTTCGTAGTTTTGTATGTGGAAATCATTTTCGGATAAACCGGTGCTCCGCAGTTCTTTATAAAAAAATAACAAGCGAACAAACAAACGATTAGGATATTTGTAAAATTTTAAAAATTGAACAAAATTAGTATATCATGTTATTAGATAGATCAGAAAGAAGTTTCCCACGAGTCATCATTATAGGCGGTGGTTTCGGAGGAGTTGAAGCAGCTCGGAAATTAAAGGATAAAGAAGTAGAAGTATTGCTGATAGATCGCAACAATTTCCACACATTCCAACCGTTAATGTACCAAGTCGCGACCGGGACGCTTGCCGCCGATGCTATCTCCTTCCCTATTCGCAAAATGTTTAAATCGCAAGTGAATTTTCATTTTAGAATGGCAGAAGTGTTAAATATAAATGAACAATCAAAAGTAGTTTTCACTTCGGTAGGCGAATATGACTACGATTATCTAATTATTGCAACGGGTGCAACTTCAAATTTTTTCGGGAATAAACAGGTAGAAAAATATGCTCTGCCAATGAAAAGTATAAAGGAAGCGCTTGATATCCGTAGCTATGTGTTACAAAACCTAGAAGAGGCTGTACTACGCAAAAATACCATGGATAGGCAACGTTTTCTAAATTTTGTCGTAGTTGGCGGCGGACCGACAGGTGTCGAGCTCTCCGGCGCAATTGCAGAAATACAGTTGCACATGCTCAAAAAAGATTACCCCGAACTTTCTACTCATGAGATGAATGTATACCTTGTTGAAGGAACAGGGAAAATTCTGGGTGCGTTATCGGAAAAATCCTCTCAAGATGCAACGCGCTATTTACAAGAACTTGGTGTAAAAGTAAAATTAAATACCCAAGTAACCGGATACGATGGAAATACTATAACGTTCTCCAATGGAGAAAGTATTGACACAAAAACCGTTATTTGGGGCGCTGGTGTAATGGGGCAATTTCCCGAAGGAATCCCTTCCGAGATCATCGAGCGGGGAAACCGAATTGCGACCGATGGACAATGCCGTGTCATCGGTATGCAAAACGTTTATGCGATCGGTGACGTATCGGCTATGATTACCGAACAAACCCCTAGAGGACTTCCAGGGGTTGCTCCTGTTGCACAGCAGCAGGGATCGTTCGTAGCCGAGCATATCCTAAAATCAATAAATGGAGAAACTTCAACAGAGTTCAAATATTTTGATAAAGGATCTATGGCGACCGTAGGCCGTAATCGCGCAGTGGTGGATATGGGTAATTTCCATATGAAGGGATTTTTAGCTTGGTTAACGTGGATGTTTGTGCATTTAGTTTCTATCTTTGGTTTCAGGAACAAATTGGTGACGTTTATCAATTGGACCCTTAAATTCTTTACCAAAAATAGCGGCATCCGTTTAATAATAAATAAATATAACAGACCCGCCGTTGAAACTGCTAAAGACGTATAAAAAGAAGAATTAACAAGTTAATCGTAAAACTGTAAGATGGATAATAAAGCAATAGCGAAAGTATTTAAATTTTGTGGTCAATTAATGGAATTGTATAACGAAAATACGTTCAGATCAAAAAATATGGCAACGGCATCTTATAGAATCGATAAACTACCATTTTCAGCTGCTGAATCTACCGCGGAGCAGCTAAGTGAGTATCCTGGTATAGGAAAAAGCACAGCAGAAAAAATCATAAAGCTGATCCAAACAGGTTCTTTTGATGATTTAGATAAATACATATCTAAAACTCCAAAAGGCATCTTAGATATGCTCTCCATAAAAGGGCTGGGGCCCAAAAAGGTACAAGTAATCTGGAAGGACCTTGAAATAGAGACCGTCGGAGAACTACTTTATGCTTGTAACGAAAATAGACTTGTTCAAGCGAAAGGGTTCGGCCTAAAAACACAGGAGGAAATCCGCAAAGCAATTGAATTTTCAAATGCAAATCAGGGATTATTCCTGTATGCAAAAGTTGAAAAGCAAGCGATGACAATGCGAGACTATCTCTTAACAAATTTTCCGGAGGCACGAGTAGACTTTACAGGTGAATTTCGCCGCAAATGCGAGATAATTTCTGTGATCGAGCTTTTAACTTCCGCTCCGCCGGAACAACTAATTAACGTATTAAAAAGCAACGTCACAAACTATACTGTATTGCAAACGAGTAACGAAGTTATTATTTTAAGTGACCAGCAAGGCCTAAAATATGCGATTAAATACAGCCCAATTGAGCGATTTGGGATTAACCTATTCGAGACTACCGGAAGCACTGCACATCTTGAGAAAATTAAATTACTTGATAAAGAAATTTTACCCTTAAGTACAGAAGTGGATATTTACCACGCCTTAGGATTAGAATATATTGAACCCGAACTCAGAGAGGGACTCCAAGAAATAAAATGGGCGTCGGAAAAGAGGCTTCCAAAACTTATCACCTTTGCAGACTTAAAGGGCACGCTACACAATCACTCGAGCTATAGTGATGGTGTCCACACTTTAGAACAAATGGCTCTTTATTGCAAGGAAAATTTGGGGCTGGAATATTTTGGAATCTGTGACCACTCGAGAACAGCGGTATATGCTCAGGGGCTCTCTGTCGATCGCGTACGAGAGCAATGGGAAGAAATCGAGAAGCTCAATCAAAAGCTAACCCCTTTTAAAATATTCAAAGGGATAGAGTCCGATATTTTGGCGGATGGGTCATTGGATTATGACGATGCCATCCTATCTCAGTTTGACTTCGTGGTAGCTTCCATACATAGTAATTTTCGAATGGATGAACAAAAAGCTACTCAACGATTAATCACCGCTATCGAGAACCCTTATACCACAATTCTAGGACATCCAACGGGACGCCTACTACTCTCGCGTGCGGGTTACCCTATTGATTATAAAAAGGTAATCGAGGCCTGTGCGATAAATAAAGTGGTAATTGAGATTAACGCCAATCCACTTCGTTTAGATTTAGATTGGCGTTGGCATCAATATGCCCTTGAAAAAGGCGTATTATTATCCGTTAATCCAGACGCCCATCGCACGGAAGGACTCTTAGACATGGAACACGGCATTCACGTAGCGCGTAAAGGTGGACTGTCGGTAGAAAAATGCTTAAACGCATTCTCTCTGCAACAAATAGAGTTATTCTTTAACAAAAGAAAAACTGAAAAACAAGTTTAACGTCGATATCAGTAAATTACCAGCCCAGCCAGTAATTTAATTTCACCATAAATGTATTAGTGGGAGCGACGCGCCATAGGTCATCAAAGTTATTCGTCCAACCAGGTTGATATATTGGCAATTGACCTGATCGATTATGTTCCCACACTAAATAAATCGTTGATCCAGGCTTATATTCCCAACGAGCAACCAAATTGGATCGAAATTCGTTAAAACTAAAATTAGGGTCTTTAAATTGTACCTTCTGTCCGCCCTCACCAATAGTATATTGGCCGTCGGAATAACTAATTTGTTCCGCAGAAAACAATTTAAAACGATCGTTATAATTTTTCGAAAGTGTGTTATCGGCCCACTTAAATTGATCATAGCTAGCTGTTGAGGTAAAGGGAGAGCCATAATATTGAATTGAAAAATCAGGTGTTATATTCCCTTGTAAACGAAATGTTAAGCCATAAGTTTCTTGTTTCATCCTACCCATCACATAGGACTCTTCCTCCGGGTTAATTAAAGGAATTTCCATCGCCCCTACATATTGTAGATTATCCTTATTCCACGCATAATTAAATTGACTAACTAGATGGATATGATTTCCTATACGGAAGGTCATGGACGGTCTAATTTCATTGTATCTCGTTTTTCCATCCACAAAATGCTTTCCATCGTATTCGACCTTAAAGATAACACGTTGCGCTCGATCAGAGCCAATTGAAATATTCGTAGTAAAATTAGAATTATAACGAAGATCTGGTCCTCCTCGGAGCATTCTACTATCAACGGTATTCCAGCTGAAAGTTTCTTTCACGTCCATCTCTACACGTTTTCGAATACTTAGACTGCGCCAACGTACAGCAACGTTGTTGTCCATCATCTTTCCTCCATAACTCCAGACATTCCGCTGCGTAAGATTTATCCCTGCAAAACGAAAAGGACCCCATGGATCAGTCTTTCGAAACGCAAGCTCAGATTCGTTAAGTTTATAATCCGTTTGCTTCAAGTATCCAACGTCATTAACGTCAAACCCAGGTGAAGACCAACTAAACGTTTCTGAATAGTTCCACTGCGCGTTTCCCTTTTTACCCGCCTTAAAATAGCCTCCGGTTCCAGATAACGCTCTCCCATCAGGATCCATCTCCAGATAATCACGTCCAGATTTACGTTGGTAAAAATGCGTCGCATTTCGTTTGGTGTTCATTATAGCATCCGTTGAACCCGCAAGCGAACTATACATTGCCTTAGTTTCGATATAATAGAGACGCTTAGAAAAATATTGCGTAAAATCTACTCCCGCCGCAAACGCGTCTTTAACTAGGTATTCTTCAAGATGCTTATCATCCAATCGTCGATTCACCGAAGTAAACATCCCACCTAATAAAGTATTTCCCTCCCAATTCTTTTGAACACGCGCCACCGTGTAATTGGTTAACGGTTCATTGACTATCCTATCTTCCTCGCCGCTTCTAGTCACGTATGCGGAAGAGCGGGCAGTAATACTTTCAAGCAAACCTATTGTCAGCCCCTTTTTATTGGTTCCCGTCAATTTCATCGCACCAATTATCGGCACAAAATCTGGCGTACTCACAAAACTATTTTGATTATCAATTTGAGAAACCTGGTATTTAGGCCTCGCTCCAATCCGGCGAGAATAGAACATCATACCACCCTCATTATTATCGAACTCCAGAATGTGCTTACCCTCTAGAAAAAAAGGTCTCTTTTCATCATAGAAAACTTCATAAGCCGTCAAATTCATGACTGAGGGATCTAATTCAACCTGTCCGTAATCGGGATTTATCGAAAGATCTAACGTATAATCGTTTACTGCTACTTTTGCATCTACTCCTCCGTTCAACTTCCAGCGACTCCCATTCTGGTAAGGGCTGTTAGGAATACTCGGTTCACGGATTAATTTACTCATAACGTAAGGCAATACTTCAATTCCTTTTGGTTTAGGAAGATCATGCATTCCGTGCATCTCACCGAAAGAAAATACATGACCATTATTCTTTATAGGGATCAAACTCCAGTTTTGAACCTCATTGTTTCTACGTATAATTCGGCGAATATGTAACCCCCAAATGCCATCCTCATTAATCTGATTATATCGTATCTGGTTAAAAGGAATCCGAAGTTCTGCCGTCCAGCTTGAATCCTCCATATTTTTGAAGGTTTTCCCTTCCCAAACCGCATTCCAACTCAAATTTACAGATAGCTTGTCGGTTACAGTAAGATCCGTTTTATTACCTCCTAAATTTAAATTAAATTCTACTGCAGCTCGGTAGTCGTGATACGGATCGAAGGCTATACTAATAAGGTCTCCATTACTGTTGTCATCTCGATTTCCTATAAAAGCGTTCATTTTTTCTGGATGAATGTCTTTACAATAAATCCCTATGTAAATATACTTATCATCGTAGAATATTTTACCTCTTGTCCAAGAGTCCGTATGTGCCCTTTCAAAAGGAATAACTTGTGAAAATTTTTCTGACCACACTCCTTGATTTATCCAGACAGAATCATCAAGTCGCCCATCAATCCTCGGCGGATTATCGACTATTTTAGTTGCGCTGTAAGCGCGCTTATAAGCTTGATCAAAAGAGACGACAGGACTTCGTTCATCTTGTCCATAAACCGAAATAGAACACAGCAGTAATAAAAAAATCTTAAAAAACTTCATCGGCTTAGGGTGAGAAAAAGTTGTGAATGAGTTTAGTGAAGCTCAAATGTATCGAATAAATGTGGTTTGTTCAACATTTGCTTACTTAAAATTCGATGTACCAAGTATACGTTCTCAAGTTTGAAAGATTTTTCTTATATTGAATTATCAAAATTATAAACGCTAACTGTCCACATAAGTATGGAAGATACATCCCTAAATCGACGACATTTTTTAATTGGGACGGGTGCCCTTTTATCATTATCGGTTTTGCAAAGTAGTGGTCTATCGATGCACGCTATAACCCATAAAAAAGTCGCATTAATTGGTACAGGCTGGTACGGGAAAAGTGACCTGTTTCGCTTGCTCCAAGTCAGTAATGTTGAAGTTGTCGCGGTATGCGATGTTGACAAAAAACGCCTTGACGAGGCTGCTATTTTGATTTCTCGGCGACAAGTTTCTAAAAAGGTTCCAAAAAAGTATGGCGACTATCGAGAGCTATTAGCAAACCACAAACTTGATCTTGTTCTGATTGGCACACCAGATCATTGGCATGCTTTACAGGCGATAGCAGCCATAGAAGCGGGGGCAAACGTGTATTTACAAAAACCCATCAGTGTCGACGTACTTGAGGGTGAAGCGATCGTTGCGACAGCAAGAAAACACAACAAAAAAGTGCAGGTTGGCACCCAACGCCGTAGCACACCCCATATGATTGACGCCAACGAAAATATAGTTAAAAAGGGGTTACTTGGAAAGATTTCACACGTGGAGATGTGTTGCTACTTTCATATGAAAAGTAATGCCAATCCCCCCGAACAACCGATACCAGATTTTTTAGATTACGATATGTGGACCGGGCCGGCGCCCCTCCGCCCTTACGACGGAATACCTCATGGGAGTTGGTGGCGAGCTTTTATGGAATATGGCAACGGAATACCGGGGGATATGTGTGTACATATGTTCGACACAGTACGATGGATGTTAAACTTACAATGGCCCAAAAAGATTTCTGCCACTGGAGGGACATATGTACAAAAAGAAGCGAAATCAAATATTGCCGACACGCAAACTGCCGTGTTCGAATATGAAGAACTAAACTGCATCTGGACGCACCGTACTTGGGGCACACCCAGCGACCCCGAATTCCCATGGGCGTTTATAATATACGGTGACAAGGGAACATTAAAAGGCAGTACGATGAAATATGAATTCACCCCAACCAAGGGGGAACCCATCATCAAAAATGTGGTGTACGAAAAGGAGCAATTTCCCGAGGATTTAACAGAACCGCGAATCGAACTAAATGCTGCGCCGGCAACCCGTAAACATATGCTAGATCTCTTAAGTGCCATTGAAAAGGATCAACTACCGGTCGCCGACGTATTAGAGGGCCATATATCGACCGCGTGTTGCATCTTAGCAAATATTTCCATGGAGCTGAACCGGCCTATAAAATATGACCCCGTTAACAAGATATGCATAGATGACAAAGAAGCTACTTCGAAATTGAAACGAGAATACAGAGGTCCGTGGAAACATCCTTGGCAAGCCAGTTAAAAAAAAGTCAGCACTTCGTTTCGAAATGCTGACTTTTCAACAATTGATGGTCCCTTTAAAATACTGTTATTTTTTGTAATACTCCTTTGCCTTAGGAATCAGTTTTTGAATATTACTAATCCGTCTAGCATCGCTTGGGTGAGTACTTAAAAACTCAGGAGTTGAACTTGCTGCTTTTGCTGACGCCATCCGTTCCCAAAATGACACAGCTGTTTCCGGGTTGTATCCTGCCATTGCCATAAAAATTAAACCTAATTGATCGGCTTCAGATTCATTACTTCGTGAATATTTTAATAAAGCCAACTGTCCGCCAATGCCGTATGCATTATTAACTAAAGTTTGCATTACAGAACTCTTCCCAGAAGTTGCTACGCCGAGTACTTGCGCGCCAACTTGCATTGCGTATTGGTTTGACATCTGCTCCATGGAGTGGCGTGCAATAGCGTGTGCAATCTCATGCCCCATAACGGTCGCTAAGCCCGCCTCATTAGCCGTGAACGGCAATATACCTGTATACACTGCCACTTTCCCTCCAGGCATACACCACGCATTTACATCCGAACTTTGAACCAAGTTAAACTCCCAATTGAAATTATATTGTTCAGCTAATCCCTCTGATGCCAAGTATGTGTTTACTGCCTTTGCAATTTTACTTCCAACATTTTTAACCAAGGTAGCATTCGATGTTCCTGTCACCACTTTCGTATCGGAAGAGGTTAAAAACTCTTTATAAGCTGCCGCCGCTTGCTCTTGAATTTGATCGTCGCTAACCAACGATAACTGTTTACGACCAGATAACGGAACAGTCGAACAGGACGCTAGTGCAATAGCCAAAGTAGCCATACACGTATATCTAAATATCTTTTTCATAATAAGTCTTTTTTAATTACTACGCAAAACCTATGCCTAAATTCGTGGTCTATTTTTTCTTAAACAAATAAATTTTAGATTCATGTCCTTTTAGTAATCGTTCGATATTTTTTTGATGTGTTACCAAAATTAATGCGCATATCGCTACACCGTAAAGGAGAACAGCTGGAACCGATGTATGAAAAATAAAAGCAATACTAAATGGAAACGTAAATCCCGCTAATATTGAACTTAAAGACACGAAATGGGTGATGATGAGGGTCAATAGAAAAACTGTTACACAACATAACGCTGCCTCAGGATGGATTGCAACCACCATCCCAAAAAGTGTTGCTACTCCTTTTCCTCCTCTAAAACCTGCAAAAACCGGAAATAAATGCCCGAGAACAGCAATTACTCCAAGCGCAAGTTGAAAATTCACAAATTGAACAGAATGAGGGACACCAACTAAAGTTGAACCCAATAGATAGGGTAAGTTCGTTGCCGTCCAGCCTTTTAATATGTCCACAAACATGACGATGATGCCTGCTTTTTTACCTAACACCCTAAAAGTGTTCGTCGCCCCCGCATTTCCACTACCATATTCGCGTACATCGACCCCATAAAAAGCGCCGCCAAACCATACGGCAGACGGAATAGAACCAAAAAGATACGCTAATATGACTATCCCTACTAAATAAATTGAAATCATATATTAATTTAAGCCACTTAAATATAACTATATAATTTTAGCCTTTAAACTTAAGTCCAAACTTCTAACGGAATGGGTCAGCGCTCCGACGGAAATAAAATCAACGCCTGTGAGGGCATAATCACGAATAGTCTCTAAAGTGATGCCGCCTGAGGCCTCAGTAACTAGCCTGCCTGACACTATTTCCACAGCTTTGTGCACATCCTCCGGCGTAAAATTATCAAACATAACTCGATCGACGTATTGATAAGCCAATACTTCTTCAAGTTCTTCAAAATTGCGTACCTCTATTTCGATGTCAATATCGATTTTTTTTGCAGTTCGATATTCTTGCGCTTTTTGCAAGGCATTCGAAATACCTCCTGCATAATCGACATGGTTGTCTTTAATTAAGATCATGTCGTAGAGTCCAAATCGGTGATTTGTTCCCCCACCAATCAAAACAGCTTCCTTTTCTAGGAAACGTATTAATGGAGTGGTCTTTCTCGTATCTAAAACTTTAGCGTTGGTCCCTTCGAGTTGCTTTACATACTGATTAGTAAGGGTTGCAATTCCCGACATTCGTTGCATGACATTTAGCACTAAACGCTCCGCCTTAAGAATCTGATGAACATTTCCCCGCGCAAAGAACGCAATATCCCCAGCCCTTACCGACGTTCCATCTTCCAATAAAACCTCGACAAGCAAGTTTGAATCTAATAAATTAAAAATATGGACCGCTACATCGACCCCAGCCAAAATCCCGGCGTCTTTAACAATTAGCTTTGCTTCTCCCTGGGCCTCCTCCGCTATTGTAGATAACGTTGTATGATCGCCCTCTTGAACATCTTCTTCAAGAGCCAATTCTACAAATTTCTTCAGTTTACTCAACTCAACTGCCATTTCTAAGAATTAAATAATTAAGCGAAGATGAAGAAAATAAATTTTATTATAAAATCTAACGGCATTTTTAATTAAGAAAGTATCGTTATTCGATTCTAAATTCCGAAATCTTGAATGTCTTATCTTTTACAAGAAACTTCATAAAAATACGGTAAGTTGTATCGCTCGACGTAATTGAGAATACGGCAAACGAGTTGGAGGAATTGTTAGATCGCTGAACTTCTTTGATTTTATCTATTTTATTATTTCTAAAAAACTCATCCAATAATAGTTCGACCTGAAATTTGGTATACACACCTTCATCCCCCTTTACGGATAAACTGATCGAATTCGAAAATGTATCACTAAGTTGCTTTGCATTGCCGGACTTTATAGAAGAATAAGCTAAACTTACCACTTCATCAAACGTATTTGCTGAAAACGCATAAAAAAAAGGAAGTACGACTGCAAGCACAATTCCGTATATGTTTAACATTATTTTTTTTTCCCTTTTTATCATTTCATCATACCTCTCCAAAGTCATCTCTAAACTATTGACACATTGTGCTAAAATTATGCCAACTAATAAGGATATAGATAAACAAAAAAATAGAGCCGGCTTTATGACTTAAATTTTCGCTAAAATCGATATATTTGTATGTGAGCAATACAGAAAACAAAAGAGTTGCCTTATTAATCCTGGACGGTTTAGGATACGGCAAAGACGATAGTTCGAATGCTGTGCGTGCAGCTGAAATTCCATTTTTAGATCATTTATTAGCAACTTACCCAAACTCCAAGTTGGAAGCCTCTGGAGAAGCCGTCGGACTTCCCGAAGGTCAAATGGGCAACTCGGAAGTAGGACACATGAATTTGGGAGCAGGACGTACTGTTTATCAAGAACTAGGAAGAATAAACAAGGCTGCGACGGACGGAGAGTTCAACACGAATCCAATCATTCAGCAAGCATTTGCTTATGCTAAAAAGGAAAATAAAAAAGTACATTTCATTGGATTACTTTCCGACGGAGGGGTACACGCGCACATCAAACATCTTAAGGCATTATGCGATGCTGCCGGAACAGCTGGTTTAAATGAAAATCAAGTGTTTATCCACGCATTTCTTGATGGACGTGACACGGATCCTAATGGAGGTCTTGGGTACCTAAAAGACTTAGAAGATCACTTAGCGCACTCAACCGGCAAAGTAGCATCGGTAATTGGCCGTTATTACGCTATGGACCGTGATAATCGCTGGGAACGTGTTAAACAAGCCTATGATTTACTTACCCACGGTATCGGTGCACCAACCACCAATGTTTCTGAGGCTGTTAAAGCGTCTTACGACGAAGGAGTAACCGACGAATTTATAAAACCGATCGTCGTAACGAATACGCAAGGAACACCTCTAGCGCAAATTCAAGAAGGAGACGTCGTATTTTGTTATAACTTTAGAACCGATCGCGGTCGTGAGATAACGGTTGCCTTAACTCAACAAGCATTCCCTGAACAAAACATGAAGCCTCTAGCGCTACATTATGTGACGATGACCTCGTACGATGAGACGTTCAAAAATGTAAACGTTGTGTTTACCAAAGAAAATTTAACGAATACGCTTGGTGAAGCGTTGACTAAACAAAAGAAAACACAGGTGCGTATCGCAGAAACAGAAAAGTATCCACACGTGACTTTCTTTTTCTCGGGAGGACAGGAGGAACAGTTTGAAGGCGAACGTCGACTATTAATCCCCTCGCCTAAGGTTGCAACCTACGATTTACAGCCCGAAATGAGTGCTTATACGATCGCCGATACAATCTGTGAAGATATGCGAACAAACAAACCAGATTTTATCTGCCTAAATTTCGCTAATCCAGATATGGTAGGGCATACCGGTGTCTTCGAGGCTGTAATTAAGGCCGTCGAGACGGTAGACGGATGTACTAAACAAGTAGTGGAAACGGGTCTAGAAAACGGATATTCCTTTATCATTTTGGCTGACCACGGAAACTCTGAATTCATGATAAATGAAGATGGAAGTGTAAATACAGCACATACAACCAATCTCGTACCCTGTATTTTAATTGACAAAGACTACAAACACATTAAAGATGGAAAACTCGGTGATGTCGCCCCAACAATATTGACACTACTGGGAGCAGAAATTCCTGCTGAAATGACTGGAAATGTATTGGTTTAAAAAAAATAATTTTAGCATTTGTATTGCAGCATTGACCATAGTCGGTGCTGCTTTCTTTCATTCATGCAAGCCTCAAAACCAAAAGTCGACCGTCGCAAATCAACACTATGCCGATCTTCCTGAATTTTTTGAGAAAGAGATAAAACGACTGACAAAACTAAATCCTACGATATTAAAAACGGTAGTCAAAGACAGCGTTTCCGAATCAAAGAAAACGTCGATTGATGATTGGAAAATCGAATTATCGAGTTTCGCTAGTATAGATTTAAATAAACCTGCCCACAAAGGACTTTTTAAAAAAGACAGCACTGGTAATAAAGTTACCTACAGATCTGTTGATCCAAAAATTGATATACAACAAGTCGATATACAATATCAAAAAGACGGCACTCCTTTTTCGTTTTTAATTAAACGTAAAATCGAAAATACGCTTTATAAGACGAGTGAAACCCTATCTTACGACAATACCGACGGGTATAGTATCGAGAAAGAACAGCACATTCTACTATTGGGAAATAAATTTTATCTAATAAAAGGCATATTCGGGAAGGAAATATCACCGAGTACTCAAAAAAAATAATGAGAGGTCCAGCTACAATTAATAGCTAACTAACGAAATAATACTGTCGCTGAAACGCGTTAGCCGTCCTCGACCGTTTAAAAAATCTAAACTAATAACAAATGCATAGCCGGCAATTGACCCACCAAGCTTTTCAATTAACTTAGAAGCAGCAACAACGGTTCCGCCTGTTGCTAACAAATCATCGTGAACAAGCACTTTAGTTCCTAGAGGGAATGCGTCTTCATGAATTTCTATCGTAGCCTGACCATACTCTAACTTATAGGATTCAGAAACTGTCCGAAAGGGGAGTTTTCCTTGTTTACGGATTGGAATAAATGGGACGCCAAGCCTGTTCGCAAGGAGCAACCCAAACAAGAAACCCCTGCTTTCCACCCCGGCAACCGCGTCCAGCTCCATCCCTTGTAAACGCTCTACAAATCCTTCGATCACCGCTGTGCATAAAATATGATCCTTTAAAATTGGGGTGATGTCTTTAAAAATAATTCCCGGCTCAGGAAAATCCGGAACGTCTCTAATTATTTCTTTCAGACTTTCTTCTAACATATTGTGCACTATTTTAATTCTCCTGCGTCAACCTTTTTAATTTTGGTATCGTTTTGCAACAATTTAGATATTGCATTAAAAGGACGTGAAACAACCTCATCACCTTTTTTCAAACCCGATTTTATAATTATGTCACTATCATCTTGTATACCCGTTGTTACTTCGGTCATCTTAACCACCTCGCCCTGTACAACAAAGACATATTCCTTCATCTCGTCGCTACTTAAAGAATCCGTCTTTCCTTCTGGAGCACGTACAGTCACCGATTGGATAGGAACGATAAGTCCCTTCTCGCTTTTTGTATGTATTTGTACGGTAGCTGATAAACCTGGTCGAAATGGCGATGTATTCTCCGAATCATCTTTAAGAAGATCAGCGTAAGATTCAGGTTCAATACGTACTTTAACATTGAAATTAGTAACCTGCTCGGCGGTCGTAGCAATTGTCGTTTCTGAACCCGTAGAGGTAGAAGAACTCGAAATTTCCGTCACCGTACCTTTAAACTTACGTCCTTGGAACGCATCTATTTCAATTGTTGCTGCATTACCAACTCGTACTCTGTTGATATCATTTTCATTAACTTCCACGTTTACTTCCATGGTAGTCATATTCGCGATACGCATAATCTCAGTACCGGCCATCTGCGCAGTACCGACAACTCGTTCACCTAACTCAATTGAAAGCAAAGAAATAACGCCATCCGAAGGAGCAAATATCGTTGTCCGCGCCAAACTGTTTCCTGCCTCCTGGAGTTGAGCTTTCGATTGATTAACACCAAAACGTGCAGCGATAACCTGTTGACGCTGCGATTCCAACGTAGCTAATGCACTTTCGTAATCTGCACGAGCTTTATCCATCTCGGATGCCGAAATGACCCTTTTATTAAACAGTTCTAAGCTCCGATTATACGTTGCTTGAATATTAACCAAATTAGCTTCTTGCTGCTTCAAGACTTGCTGGGTTGCACCAAGGTTAGCTTGTTGCTGACTGACCATAGCGGCAACCTGATCGTAACTCGACTGAAGCAAATCAGGTTTTATACGACATAATAATTGCCCCTTTTTTACTACATCCCCCTCTCGGACATTCAACTCAATTATCTCCCCAGACACCTCTGAACTAAGTTTTACTTCAAATTCAGGCTGCACTTTCCCACTTGCCGAAACAAGTTCGGAAATAGTTTTTTCCTGCACAGCATCTACGGAGACTTGTTGAACACCGCCATCCCCAAACCAACCAAGCTTAGCTCCCACCACTACCAAAATGAGAATTAGGACTGCAGCTATAACCAGAATCTTAGGGAGGTTGCTTTTTTTCTTTGCCATTAAATTATGTTATTAAAATGTAATTGGATTGCCTATGTAATAATCGATCACCTTGCCACGAAATACCATTTCGTATCGTCTACGAATCATATCAAATTCTGCCGTGTTCATATTGGTCTGTGCGGTAAACATCTCTATAGAATTTGCCATACCCACATCATAACGTTCTTTAATTGCATCGAACGCTACTTTTGAAGTTTGAAATGCAACCTGTGATGCTTGGTATTGTTTGTTCGCCGATTTTAAATCAAGAATCGCTTGTGATATTGTCTTTTCTAGATCACGTCTAGCTATCGCCTCCTGGTTTTCAGCTTGCTGATAATTAATTTTTGCTTTATTTACAGCGACCTTAGTCCTATTGTTATTAAATATTGGTACTTCCAAACTAACTGTACCACGGAACGATTTATTTTCGTCAAACTGATCTGCAAATTTCATCTTTTCCAAGGTCACCGGATCCATTGTTTGAGATGAATAATTTGTACCATATCCTGCGGAAAGGCTCAATGACGGATAATACCCACCCTTTGCAATGTCAATATTCTTCAGCGCAAGTTCTTTATTGTAAGTTGCCTGTTCAATTATGGGCTGTGTGCCAAGTGCCTGTGAAAATACTTCTTCAAATGAGAGGACAGCATAAGCGGACATTACCTCCGCAACATCAGGTTTAACAAGTATAATGGTAGTATCCGGAGACATTTCCATCAACTGTTTCAAATTTAACATAGAAAGCTGATATGCATTTTCTGAGGTCATAATATTCAGTTCATCTGTCGCCACTTGGTTCTCAGCTTGTGCAATATCCGCAATGGTCTTATTACCCACCGCAAATTGAATACTATCCTGTCTAAGTTGTTCTTTAGAAAGGGTCACTTGTTGCTTGGCGGCAGCAAACAATTCACCGTTTGTTATCGCTTCGAGATAGTTTGTTACCACTGAAAGCGTCAAGTCATTTTTGACTTTTTCCACCTCCGTCGCATCGACCGATAATTGGATTTTATTCGCTCGTATCTGATTAACCTTTTGGAAACCTTGAAAAACCGTAACACTTGACGATAACTGCGCACCCGCAGAACTTGTCCAATCATTCCCCCTGATCAGCTGTCCTGAGGTCTGGTCAAAAGTTAAACCATAGTTATAAGAATTATTCGCCCCAAATGAAAGGTTTGGATATAATTCGGACTTCGATTGATATAAATCTTGCTCTGTCAATTGGTAACCAAATTGGGCTTGTCGGATTTGCAAATTGCGTTCTAAAGTAATTTTCACAGCATCCTCTATGCTAATTTGAGCAGATGCAGAAGACATGCCTACAATACTTACTACAAGTGTTTTACAGAACAAGGAAAATAATTTTCGTATCATTTGGTGATTTAAGGGTAAATGATTCCTAAATTTGGGACAAAAATTTGATATTATCAACATGTATTTCGTAAACGCTCCTTTTTTTTTACGTTGGTTCTATCCAAAAATCACTTTTAACAGAACTCGAAAAGAAAAAAAAGTGTATTTAACGTTCGACGATGGTCCTATCCCTGAAATCACGCCTTTAATTTTAGACACTTTAGCCGAACACCAGATAAAGGCTACTTTCTTTTGTGTGGGTGAAAATATCGAAAAAAACAAATCAATCTTCGAACGAATACTCGCGGAAGGCCACCAAGTCGGAAATCATACTTATAATCATTTAAAAGGTTGGGAAAACAGCGATGAAGACTATCTTCATAATATCGAAAAATGCCAACTACTGACAAAGTCCAATTTATTTCGTCCACCCTACGCGCGAGCAAAAAAATCTCAACTCGCACAATTATACAAAAAATATGAAATTATCTACTGGGATGTACTTTCGGGAGATTTCGACCTCACCATTTCTCCCGAAAAATGCTTCCAGAACGTCAAGCGGTACAGTCGAAATGGGTCGATAATTGTATTTCACGATAACATCAAGGCTATAGAAAAAGTAACCTATGCACTACCTAAGACCATTGCGTATCTACAATCAAATGGTTTTACTTTCGCGAAGTTGTAAGCATCAACTGGCTCCCGTTAGTATTTCGTTCTACCGTTTCTTGGAAATCGGACACCCTTAATCCATATTCTCGACATGAGGCAACCGAAAAACATCCGAGGGCATCATTCGAAATATTAGACGTAGGATTTCCGGGTGCAGCGGTACCCGGATTTGTCGACTGAAACTCGTTCCAATATTTAAACACCGCAGGATCGACACAATAACGACGTACCGTGATCGTGTCACCGGGTACGAAATCGCGATCGGAATCTGCTACCTGATGAGTAACAAACAAACCATCGTTAAATTTATCGCTAAATACAGATGTAAATCGAAACTCGCTTTGATTCACGGAAAGGTCGTATTTAAAATAATCTCGCTGTCCCTGGATATCTGAAAATTTGAACGTAGCAAAATAATATGGTTCACCAAATAAACGCTCCTCAATAACCCCAATCGAGTCAACTTCGACATAGTGAGGCATAAAACAGTTTGCTTGATATTTTTCTCCCTGAAAATTCACGTTTAAAGTATAGGATCGTCCACTAACCGGTAGAAAGTCGTTATTAACATAATTCCCGTCACGGCTATAATTAAAAGGAAAAATTTGGCCTTTTTCATCTTGCACCAAAACAACGGCATTTTCGACAGGTTCTGATCCGATTTCAGCCGTAAATGCTACAGTTTTCGAAACTCTAATTCGCTGCGAACTAGATAGGTCCGATAATTGGGCTTCAATAACTAACCGCGGTTCAGATTCATTCAAATCCACATCGATTACCTCTTCACATGCAAAAAACAGCAGGGAGAATAGAATTATTGAACAGACATACAATACTCGTCTCATCATTTTAAAATTTAAAGTTCCAAGTAACTGATGGAATTATCCCAAACAACGCAACTTTATACGCTTCGGTTGCGTTAGAACTTCCTTCTTTATCTCTAAAATCAATAATATATGCATTTTTCCGATTATAGACGTTATATAAACCAAATGTCCAACTGCCTAAAAATCGTTTATTTTTAATCTTCGGGTCGTAACTTGCTGATAAATCAAGTCGGTGGTAATTTGGCATTCTATATCCATTTCGTTCGGTATAGTAAAACATTGATTTACCGTCCAGCTCATATTTACCGCTTGGAAAGGTCACTGCATTACCCGTATTAAAAACAAAAGTCGCTCCTAGCGTCCATTTCTTAGATAGTTCATAAATCCCTACAACAGAAAGGTCATGTGTTCTGTCTTGGCGCGCATTAAACCACTCCCCTTCATTTATTCCATCTATAAGACGTTCACTTTTAGACAGTGTATAACTTACCCACCCATTAAGCTTTCCTCCATTTTTTCTTAAGTACCATTCAAGTCCATATGCTCGCCCAATTCCAAACAACAATTCACCCTCAAGCTGTCGATTTGCCTGTAAATCAGCACCATTTTTAAAATCGATTTGATTATCCATTGCTTTATAATACGCCTCTAGAGAGAATTCATACTTGTTATTTGAAAAATTTCTGAAGTATCCCAAAGCAACCTGATTTGATATTTGCGGTTTAATATTTAAACTACTAACAACATATTGATCAGTCGGGAGACTCGAAGTTGTATTGGTAAGTTGATGGAGATTTTGCGAAATTCTATTATATGAAGCCTTCACACTACTATTTTCATTTAGTAAATAGTTTGCGGAAAAACGCGGCTCCAAATTCAGATAATGTTTTATGACAGTATTCCCATAGCTGTGTTCGTCTGTCACCTGCCCTTCGTCATCGAAATCATAAAAAGTCCCCGGGCCTAGAACCATGAAATCATCCAAACGCAACCCATAAATAAATGACAGCCGTTCCGTGGGCTTCCATTCGTGCGAGACATAAGCAGAGAGATCAATACCCTGCCGCGTATCAACATCGATCGAATTCACATTTGCATTATCCCCTGCGGCTAAGCTAGCTGGTTTGATTGTTTGTTTTAACCCATTAACACCGAATCGCCAAGTGCTGTTTGGTGCTTGAAAAAAAGAAAAATCTTGCTTGAAATTCCAATTCAAAATTTTCGAGGATATACGAAAGTCAGATTCATCATTACTCACTGCTACATTGTACGTGAAATCACTATATACGAAAGTAGTATTGCTGAACAAGCGTTCATTAATAATACTGTTCCATCTTGCTGTTGCCGTTGCATTTCCCCAATCAAAACTAAAAAGATCAGAATAGCCCAAATCGTCCTTACCGAAATAACCAGACAAATAAATCCTGTTTTTTTCGTTGATCTTATAATTTACCTTGGCGTTCAAATCGTAAAAATAAAGCTTACTTTTGTTAACATTCTCATCGTCCGACAACTTTAGAAACATATCAGCATAGGTCCGCCTACCACTCACCATAAATGACCCCCGATCCTTCACAATCGGAGCTTCTAATTTCAGGCGTGAAGCTATCAATCCGATGCCTCCTTCTGCTGAAAATTCTCTCTGGTTTCCGTCGATCATAGAGATATCCAACACCGAAGATATACGGCCCCCATATTGTGATGGTATTCCTCCTTTATAAAGTTGTACATCTTTGATAGCATCAGAATTAAAAGTTGAAAAGAACC
Source organism: Sphingobacterium shayense (assembly GCF_013179575.1). Classification (GTDB taxonomy): domain Bacteria; phylum Bacteroidota; class Bacteroidia; order Sphingobacteriales; family Sphingobacteriaceae; genus Sphingobacterium; species Sphingobacterium shayense. The sequence goes on from NZ_JABMCQ010000009.1 coordinate 26,936, forward strand.
CTAAAAGGTGTGATGCATTATACACTGTAGCTTCATCGAGAAGAATCAAATTTTGATCAGATCCGCCTCCGCGCACATAAAAATTGGAACTACCCTCCCCACCACTCTGTACACCGGGCAACAATTGGATGGTTTTTAAAAGATCTTTTTCGCCAAAAATAACGGGTACATTTTTAACCTCTTCCATCGTAAAGTCGATCATACCCATCTGCGCGCTACGCACATTATCATTTTGCTTTTTAGCAGAAACTTCTACCTCTTCAAGTAGGTTATCGCGAGGATCAATATCTTGATCTAGACGTATGCCTTTCGAGAGTTCTATTTCTTGGACGATACTTTCGTACCCGATATAACTAAATGTTAATTTATATTTACCTTCGGGTAGGCTTAAAGAATAAAAGCCGTAACTATTCGAACTCGTTGCCTGGCCATAATCCGTTGTGACGACCGCACCAATAAGCGTTTCCCCAGTCTTTCCATTTCTTATAAGGCCGCTGACAGTAAATTGTTGGCTATAAAGCTGAATAGAACAAAACAGCCCAATAATCCCAACTATTAATTTCCTCATATATAGTTATTTTTTGGGTCTATCTTGCTTCTCAAAGCAAGTATCAAAAAATGCCATCTGATGGCTAATTGATTGATTCCAATAATTCCAATCATGTTTACCAGGCATCGTCAAATAGGCATGAGGAATATTTAAATAATTTAACTTCTCGTGAAGTTTATTATTAACACCTAAAAAAAAGTCTTCTGTACCGCAATCTATAAATAGTTGTAATTTACCGGGTTCAACTAGGTGTGTTAATTCCATTACAGTGTGTTTATCCCAGTTATCTGGGTTTTGACTATACGGTCCTATACGGTCTTTAATATTCCAATTATGAGGGAACGGACGTATATCAACCCCCCCGGAAGTGCTCCCTGCATAGGCGAAGATATCTTGGTGACGAAAAGCTAGATATAATGCGCCATGCCCTCCCATACTCAAACCTGTAATTGCGCGATTTTCGCGTGTCGAACTCACTTTATATTCTTTTTCAACTTCGGGAATTAGTTCTTTTATTATAAACGACTCATACTGGAAATTTGGGTCTTCAGTGTCCCAATACCAGCTATCAAACCCACCGTCAGGACATACTATCAAATATCCATAAAAATCAACAAGCTTTTTTAGGTTAGGCGCTTTGTTTACCCAATCACTATAGCTTCCTGAATAACCATGCAATAGATATAACGTCGAGGAGGGTATTTTCCCTTCCGGGGAAATAACTACCGCTTTAATAGCTTTACCCATACTCGCGCTCTGCAAAGAAATAGTATCCACTTTCGCTGCATGGACGTGCAAAATAAAGCAAGAAAAAAATAACGCTAAAAATTTTTTCATAAATATTCGTTCCATCTATTTAATAGGCCTGATTTTATATCGATAAAGATAAGAATCTAATCCTAATGGGCGTTCACTTATTGTATAAAAAACAGAATTCTCCATACCAAAACAAATGGCTTCTCCTTGGGGCTCAGGATCGTATGACAATTGTTCAAAGGAACGAGCAAATAAGGATTTAATCGGTTCATGATTTTTTCTTTTCCAAAGGAAGACATGGGTCAGATTTTTTAAAAGTACCTCGTGTCCATCATCAGAAATATCAGCGGAGGTGATGAATGTCAATGGTAGGTTTACAACCGGTTTGAGTATTTGCGTACTGTCTCGGTCATTGAAAACGACAGGATAGACCCCAACATTTAAGTCTCTTTTTGCAATTATATAACCATTTCCATCTACTGGATCAACAAACATTGCTTCGGCGTCGCGAGGTTTATCTGCGTATTTTAAACGTATCGTATGAATAGCTTCCTCGGATATAATGTACTCAGATTGTCCTCTATTCCACTCTGGCTCCTTAAATATATATATCTTTATGTCTTCTCTTAAGGCTCGATTATCACCAATATCAGCCAAAACCAAAAATGATTTCCCATCACGTTGAAATCTCGCAATATCCTCAGTGTCTTTTGTATGAACCCCAGCTAAAGTATACACAGCTTTCAACTGTGCTTTATCATCAAGCAGAAATATTCTGCTCATATCACCACTGTCGTTATGAACCCAAAACATATTTGGGTATAAAAATGAAGAAATTAGCCCGGACAACTCCTGAAGTCTACTGTCCTTGATTTTCCCAAGTGCCTGACGCTCTACAGTGTATTTTTGACCATTGGCTTCAGGAACACTAAAATTTAAAACGATAAAGACAATGGCATAATGAATGCACCTATATAAATTCAAAAACAAATTTCAACTTCTTTCCATAAACATACAACAAAAATGCTGTAAAGGTATATACCAATTACAGCAAGTTACTCTTTTACCTAGGACATCCCAAGTCCATAGATATCGACTTCGAAAAACTATTCTCCTTGAAATGCGGAAACGATCGGTCTATATTGTGTAGAATCTTTCGCTCTGAACTCAAATGAACGTTTATAAGTATCAATAACTACAAAAGCCTCCGCTTCTGGGCCAATCTGGTTTTCTAAAAATATCTTAAATGAATATGTACCATTTTTAGTTAAATCTGCATCTTTCTTATTGGAAGAAAACACAAGCGGATCTAATGTTGCCTTCGTCATACCACTTTCTTCAGGCAACTTATATATATGTGCCATAGCAGCGACTAATTTATCGGATATAGGACCCAAAGAAGTAAATTTAATTGCGCCTTGCCTAAATCCTTTTTCTTCGTCCGGTAAACCATCAACGGTTATACCGGCAGGAACGTGTTTCAACACTTCAATTTGCATTCCAATTGTGTCTGCTTCCCGAAGAGATTTTGCTATAAAAACAACGGATGAATCTGTTTGCGTACGCTTCACCAGCGACAAAAAGAACGAGGGGTTCTCCGATGCAGATGGGATATGATATTGACTTATAACAACATCATGTTTACTAGACCCATCCTTATTTTTACCGCTATTCCCACAACTCGCAAACGCGGTGATTGTAAGTATCATGGCTAAAGCCGGTATAAGATTTCTTTTCATAATTTTTTCTCTTAAGTTATTTATTCCACAACAATAAGATGCTACCAATTGTTTTATTCCACAAGCGCATTATACAATATTTCCACAGGATGATACGATTTACGTCCCACCCCGTCTTTAATTTGGTGCCTACAGGAAGTGCCTGCAGCCGCAATTATATTGTCTTTATCCGCTGAACGCACCGCAGGTAACAACACCAATTCGGCAACTTTCATGGAAACATCATAATGCTCCTTTTCGTACCCAAAAGACCCCGCCATTCCACAACAACCTGACGGAATTACCTCTACAGCGTAATTTTCAGGAAATGACAAAACTCTTTCGGTAAATTCGACCAAATGAAAGGCTTTCTGATAACAATGTCCGTGCAATTTTATTTGTTTACTTTCCTTGGAAAATTGATCTCGCTTAATACGTCCTGCGTCAATCTCGGCCATCAAAAACTCATCGATCATCAATGCGTTCTTTCCAAGAGCAATTGCAGATTCTTTCATCTCCGCATCAACCAGTTCCGGATATTCATCTCTGAAAGTAATTATGGCAGACGGTTCCACGCCAAGAAGCGGCGTTTTTGAGTTAATAATTTCCTTTAACATCTTTACATTCTGGTTCGCTATTTTCTTTGCTTCTTTAACGAAACCCTTCGACAGGTAGGTTCTACCACTTTCCATGTGCTTAGGGACGACAACCTCATAACCTAAAGCAGTGAGTAATTTATAGGCTGTTATCCCAACAGCGGTATCGTTATATTCTGTAAACTCATCGCAAAAAAGGTAAACCTTATGCCCTGTTTTTTTGTTAGATTGTTGTTTAACCCAAGTGGATAACGTCGTGAAATTCACACTCGGTAGTGAACGTTCAGGTGCAAAACCCAACACTGCTTTCACTGCTCGAGAAAACAAAGGAAAATCAATAATAAAATTATAAACCGGGGCTACAAACGAACCTAATTTTTGACTTTTTGTAAAATTTGCAATTATCTTTGAGCGAAAACTGGCACCATTTTCATCATAATAATGTTGTAGGAACTCTGCTTTCATCTTGGCTACATCCACGCTCGACGGACATTCATTTTTACACGCTTTGCAGCTCAAACAAAGGTCCATTACTTCTTTAATCTCTTGATGATCGAAGCGATTCTTTTTGGGTGAGTTTGTTAGGAACTGGCGTAGCATATTTGCCCGTGCCCTTGTTGTATCTTTCTCATTGCGCGTAGCCATGAAAGAAGGGCACATTGTGCCTCCAGAAATTTCAGTCTTTCGACAATCGCCAGACCCAGAACATTTTTCGCTAAGACGTAAAATGCTTTCGTCCTTGGTGAAATCAAAATAGGTATCTATTTTGTCTCCCTCAACGAATTCGTCATATCGAAGCGACGAATCCATAGGCGGCGTATTGACAATTTTATTCGCATTAAAAATACCAGAAGGGTCAAATATTCTTTTGGTCTCTTGAAGCAACGTATACACCTCTTCTCCGAGAACTTTACCTATAAACTCTCCACGAAGACGTCCATCACCATGCTCCCCACTCAGTGAACCATTGTATTTCAGGACCAAATCTGTTGTTTGCGATAAGATTGACCGAAACTGTCGCTTACCCTCGACGGTCTTGAGATTAATAAACGGCTCAATATGCAATTCACCTGCCCCGGCATGCGCATAATACGAAGCATGCACACCTTCATCTACAAGTAATCTCTGTATATCAGCTACATAAGCTGGAAGATCTTCAGGTGATACAGCGCAGTCCTCGATTAAGTTTACCGGCTGTTCGTCACCTGGTAAATTACGAATCAAACCAAGTCCTGCTTTTCGAACATCCCATACCAAATTGGAATCCTTCGCTCCTAATACAAACGGGTAAGCATAACCAAGTCCCCTTTGTTCTAAATCAGCTCTCAGGGCATTCGCCTTGTCTTGCAGAATATGGATGTCATCGGAACGAAATTCTACAATCAGCAATGCTGCTGGATCCCCCTGGATAAAAAAGCGGTTGTGCTGATAGGTTGGATGACCGACAGTAAAATCTAAAATATATTTATCAACTAACTCAGAAGCTTCGGGATGATGGGAAAGGGCAACTATATTACCCTCCATACATTCTATCATATCCGAAAAATGTACACAAAGCACCCCAACTTCTTTCTTGGGTAGCGGCATAAGTTTTAACTTTGCCTCAGTTATTATTCCAATTGTCCCTTCAGAGCCCGCTAACAAGTTACATAAATTAAAGGGGCGGTCGGCAAGCATAAAATCTAATGCATAGCCTGTATTCCTGCGCGTAATCGACTTTTTTGGATACCCTCTTTCGATCGCCGAAATATTATTCTTGTTAGTTAACAGGCTATTCAGAGCACGATATATGTCCCCTTCTCGAGTTGAGGTCGAAAGTTTTTCGAATAAACCTTTATCGTCCAGTTCTTGGAAAACAACTTTGGATCCATCATCTAACAGCACAGTTGCGTCGATCAGATTTTTACGCGTGTCTCCCCAAACTATTGAATGCAAACCCGAGGAGTTATTACCGATCATGCCGCCAATCATCGCCCGATTAGCGGTTGAAGTTTCTGGACCAAACATCAATCCAAAGGTGCGTAGATAGGCATTTAAATCATCACGTATTACACCGGGTTGTACCCGTACCCAGCGTTCCTTAACATTAAGTTCTAAAATCTTTGTGAAAAATCGCGAAACGTCAACCACAATCCCTTTACCCACAACCTGTCCAGCTAGTGAAGTTCCCGCGGTACGAGGAATCAATGTTATCTTTTCGTTCTGTGCGAAAGAAATCAGTGTACATAAATCTTGTTCGTGATGGGGAATTGCCACAGCTAGCGGAAGTTCCTGATAAACAGAGGCATCTGTTGCGTAAGCAAGGCGCATTGCTTGGTGTTTGGCATCCTCGGGTATAAAATATAACTCTCCGGTCAATCGCGAAGAAAGTTTACCCAAATTATCATTTATTTGCACGTTTTTACTAGTTTTATATAAACAAAGCTAGTTATTTCGGCCATAATTCGCCAATATTCAGCAATATGATTCGAATTTTAGTTAAAACAAGCATAAATAGGCACCACTTACTTCGAAAATCGAATCGACACAAACAAAACGATATTTTACACAAACATATAAACAATGAATAATATTCTAATTTTTTATTAAAATTTTGAATATTATTCTAAATTAACTACATTTGCACCGTTATGGCAAAATTCGAATACAATCTAGATCATATTGACTATCAAATCTTGCGCATCATGCAAGATAATGCACGTACAAATAACGCCGATATCGCGCGCGAATTGGGGATGGCGCCGTCCGCTATTTTAGAACGTGTGAAGAAGTTGGAGCAAAAAGACGTTATCCTTCAGTATAATGCCAAGATTAATCCAAATGCGATAGATCAAAAATTGTTGTCGTTTATTTTTATAAAAACGCAGGATATCATTGGGGTCCAAAATGTGGGTTTTTTACTTGCAGAAATCCCCGAAGTTCAAGAAGTCCATGACATAGCAGGAGATGATGGTTACCTTGTTAAGGTTCGTACAAACGATGCCGCAGGACTAGTCGACTTAATGCGTAACTCCCTTGGGACAATTGAAGGAATTATCTCTACTAGAACAACGATTGTGTTAGAAACGGTAAAAGAAGAACAAAAGCTCGTTATTCCGAGCAAATAACATAATGACAAAGTCAAACCAAGGCGGGCCAGCCGCTGCAAGTATTATTTTTGCTTATCTGGTCGTATATTTTGTATGGGGATCAACATTTTTCTTTATCGAAAAAGCATTAGAAAGCTTCCCCCCGTTTGTACTGGGATCGATTCGCTTTATCATCGCTGGATCGATATTGATGAGCTATTGCTGGCTCAAGGGATATAATATATATATAAAATCTGCTGTAAAAGATGCTATATTTATTGGTTTTCTTTTACTATTTGTGGATATGGCGGCTATTATATGGTCCGAACAGTATATTTCCAGCGCCATCGTCTCTATTATATCCTCAGCCACGGCAATTTGGTTTATAGTTTTCGATAAACCAAAGTGGCGACAGAACTTTACAAGTGTGCCAATCGTTCTAGGTTTGTTAGCTGGATTTGCCGGGGTTATCATGCTTTTTGCCGAACAACTTTCCACATCGAGTCACCATGGGGACGACAAGAACATGCGAACCATTGCGCTAATTGTATTGACTATTGGCACGATCGCATGGACAATCGGCTCACTTATCTCAAAATACACCAAGGTAGGTAAAGATAAAACAGATCAGCAACCCGATATGCACGTTATGGTTAAAACTGCATGGCAAATGGTATCCGCCGGTGTATCGTTCACAATCGTCGCGTTGTTGACCGGCGAGTATTCTCGTTTCGATCCGCACGCCGTCCGAATGGTCGATTGGGGTGCAATTGCCTACCTGGCCACAATGGGTTCTATACTGGCTTTTGGTAGCTACATTTGGCTTTTACAGCATAGGCCCGCAACAGAAGTAAGCAGCTACGCTTATATCAACCCCATAGTCGCTTTGGTACTCGCACATTATTTTACCAACCACAAAGTAACTTCATTACAAATCCTCGGGCTCGTGGTTATACTATGCAGTGTGATGTTGATGAACTGGGATCTGTACAAGAACAACAAGAAGTTCAAGTTGATAAAACGAGCAAAACGAATAAAAAAACTTCGCGAAATGGCGCCTAAAAGCAGTATTCCACGTATTGTCGAAATTTCTCAATATAATGAGAAACACGAAAAGAAAAAGACAAAGAATACGCCGGATACAAAAGAACTATAAAAAATCTTATCCGTTGTTCTTTAGTGGGGCCGAAAGAAGCCAACCCCTCCTTTGTGTGAGAAAGCATCTCCGGGAAAAAATTATTTTTTTTTTCAGTTATTGTAGCATGAGGCACCTCATGTCCGTATTATCAGGTAAAAAACAATTAACTATGAAAAAGTTATCTTTACAGTTATTCGCTTGCTTAATGCTAAGCATATTCACATTCAGCAGCTGTCTCAAGGACGATGACGATTACACCCCTATCCCGACCGGGTACATGACTTTTATCAATGGTTTTTCGGAAAGTAGCCAAATTATTTATGATCTTAATGGCCCGAATAGTCCGTTTGCAGTTCAGTATCAGGCGTACTTACGTCCCACCTACGGCGTACAAGTAGGAAAGCGAAATTTACAGATATACACTCACGATCAGCGCACCACATTAGTAGATACGGTAATAACGGTCCAAGATAGCGCAGCATACTCTACTTTTGCCTATGGAACACTTGATGATCCTCAATTTGCCCTGATCAAAGATAAATCGTTAGAAAATCTCGCAGACCAAAGTGGTTACCGATTTCTAAACCTTGCCAATGAAACTGGCGCTGTAAACTTATTTCTGGGTGATCAGACCACTCCAATATTTGCTGAAAGAGCAATGGAAACCGGGGCAACAGCAGTTGAACATCAAGCATTTATCGCTAAAGAGAGTGGTTCATTTAGTATAAAAGTTACCGATGCCTCCGGGGCCGAACTGGCAACAAGAGATAATTACGAATTCAAAAAAGGCCAGTACTATACATTTATACTTATAGGCACTAAAGGCGACACCAAAACACCACCGTACATAGGTGTGGTCGCATACTAGTCATTTGTCTAATTTTAACTACCTATTTAAAACAATCTGATAGTCTCCACATAATGGAGACTATTTTTTTAAGATTGCATCTATTAAAGCAAATTAAAAACACAATAGTAAGTTAGATACCAAAATTTTTCGAGTAGACTACCTCGCGCGAACTAAATATCTATATAGCCTTTTTTGATATACAAAGTTAGTTAAACCACTCTCAATTCAGAAAGTTTCAGTTCTGCCTAAAAATCTGTATTTTCGTGCTTCATTTTTTTTGAAAAATAGTCTCTCGAATATGCAGTTGACAAAACTAGAAATAAAAGGCTTTAAAAGTTTCGGTGATAAAATTACAATCAATTTTAACGAGGGCGTGACCGCAATCGTAGGTCCGAACGGGTGTGGAAAATCCAATGTTGTGGATGCTATAAGGTGGGTACTAGGAGAACAAAGTACGCGTACCCTACGCTCTGAAAAAATGGAAAACATCATTTTCAACGGTACCGCAAACCGTAAACCGGCAAACCTCGCTGAAGTCTCTCTTACCTTCGAGAACAATAATCAGTTGTTACCGACCGAATTTTCAACAGTGACGATAACGCGGAAACTATACCGCAACGGAGATAGTGAATACAGATTGAACGATGTGAAGTGTCGTTTAAAAGATATCACTGACCTTTTCCTTGACACCGGCCTAGGTGCAGACACCTACTCGATCATTGAATTAAAAATGATCGACGAAATTATAAATAATAAAGATAATTCACGGAGAAACCTTTTTGAAGAAGCATCTGGAATCTCAAAATACAAAGTAAGAAAAAAACAGACGCTCAGTAAATTAAAAGACACAGAAGGAGATCTATCGCGCGTTGATGATCTACTATTTGAAATTAATAAGAACCTCAAACAGCTTGAAAATCAAGCAAAAAAAGCAGATAAATACTTTCAGCTTAAAGATGAGTACCGAGAAGCCAGCATTGGGTTAACCTACTACAAATTGGAAGGGTTTAGTTCCGACTTAGAGCGTATCAACGAGCAAGAAAAAATACAACATGCGTACCTTGATGAAATAGGAAAAAAAATTCAGAATAATGAACAGCAGCTCCATACTTTACGCAATGATGTTCTTGCCAAAGAGAAAAATCTTGCCACGCAACAAAAGAGTACGAGTGAAATTAACAACAAAATTCGCAGTTACGAATCTGATAAAAAAATTAAAAACGAAAAGCTACGACACCTACAAGATAACGAAACACGTCTAAACGCAGAATTAAGCAATGATAAGGCGCAATTTGACCACATTACCAACACGCTTAAACGCTTAAACGAAGATCTTTTCGAAGCACAAACAACACTTGATTCTTATACCGAAGACACTCAACGAAATAGCGGAGAGGTTGACGAATTGCGAACACAGCAGCAAGCTGCAAAACTAAAACTTGACGGCTATCAGAAAACCACGGGAGACCTTCAGAACAGAATATATAGAATCGAAAAAGACATCGCTGTACTTAATATACAAAAGGATGCTCTAGAACAAGAGTCCGCTCGTACCATTACTGACAGCAGTTCAAAAGAGGAGGAACTCGGACAGTTCAACACCGCTGTCGAAACGCTTAAGGAGCAGGTGGCCACGCAGCAGGATCAGTACGATCGCGCTGTGAAGGTGGAACAGGATTTGCGCGAGGAAATAGCAAGCCAAGAACAGGCGCTTAACGAATTACGCAGCCAAATAAATCGAGAATCTCGACTGGCCGATGCGAAACAGAATGAATACAATCTTACTAAATCGCTTGTAGATAACTTAGAGGGATTTCCTGAATCGATCAAATTTTTGCGTAAAAATGCAGGTTGGAAAAAATCCTACCCCCTTTTCTCGGATATTCTCTTCTGTAAAGAAGAGTATCGTATAGCTATCGAAAACTATCTTGAACCGATCATGAACCATTATGTCGTCGAGAGCAAACTAGAGGCGGTTCAGTCTATCCAACTCTTGAGCGATGCGGCTCGAGGGCGGGCGAATTTCTTTGTGCTTGAAGCCGTACAAAGCGCACAAAAACAACAAATAACCTTACCATCAAATGATGTGGTCTCCGCCTTAGACATCGTAACCGTAGATAAAAAATACCAAGAACTCTGCGAACAGCTTCTTAGCCATGTGTTTATCTTAAAACCTGAGTCGTCCGATTCGATTGATAGGGAATTTCCAACTGAAAACATTGTTATTCTACATCCGGAAGGAAAATTTTCAAAAACTCGGTTAGGTCTTAGTGGCGGATCGTTAGGGTTATTTGAAGGCAAACGTATCGGCCGGGCGAAAAATTTAGATAATTTAACCAAAGAGATCAAAAACCTGAATAAACTTGTTGAAGATTTACATCTGCAGGAAGAGAGCCTAGTAAAACAGATTTCATCGCTGAGATTATCTTCACAAAAGGATTTTATTGATGAATTAAGTACTATCTTAAATAGGCTTAACAACGAGTATATCTCTGTTAAGACCAAACAAGAGCAATATCTTGCATTTTTAAAAAATAGTCAAAATCGGAAAACAGATATTGAGAGTAATTTAACGGTAATAAACTACGATCTCCAAAAAGCGGAGCCGAAACTAAGTGAACTAAAAAAAGAAAACCAGTCCGTTCAGTCACAACTTGTTGAGCTGCAAGAAACCTATCTTGAAATATCTGAACGGTATAATGAACGTTCAGCGGCATTCAATCAGGAAAACATTCGGTACCATCAACAACAAAATAAAGTTGCCGGCCTGCTTAAAGACCTAGAATATCGAGAAAGTCAACAACAAGCACTCGAAACTAGAATTCAAAAAAATAGCGCAGAATACGAACAAATAAAAGCGTCGATGCTAATTGCCGTACCAACCGAAGGACTTGACGACTCCGAACTAATGGAAATGTACGCACAAAAGGAAATGCTGGAAAAAGCACTTCAAGAATTTGAAGAGGATTTCTTCTCTTCTAGAAAATTAATCAACGATCTTGAAGAAGAGACAACACAACTACGCAGGAACAAAGATCAGCACGACTATCTTCAAACCGAGTTAAAAGACAAGAAAACTTCACTACAGCTGGAATTGACTGCCCTAAAAGAACGACTCTCAGTAGAGTTTGACATCGACATTAATACACTTTTGCAACAAGATCCTCCAGAAATTGCCGAATCTAAAGAGGAGCTTTCCTTGAAATGTAATAAACTAAAAAAACAGCTTGACGGCTACGGATCAATCAACCCAATGGCCAAAGAGGCTTACGATGAAATTCAAGAAAGGCACGACTTTATCAATAAAGAAAAGAATGATCTACTAGAAGCTAAAGCGTCATTATTGGCAACTATTAATGAAATTGATCAGTCTGCAAATGACAAGTTTATGAATGCATTCAACACGGTCCGTGAAAACTTTGTCCAAGTATTTCGTTCACTGTTCAATAATGAAGATTCCTGTGACATGATTCTTACCGACCCAGGAAACCCGCTCGAATCCGACATCGACATTATCGCGCAGCCAAAAGGGAAGAGACCTTTATCCATTAATCAGCTTTCTGGCGGCGAAAAAACCTTAACGGCTACAGCGCTCCTGTTTTCGCTTTACTTACTTAAACCGGCACCATTCTGTATCTTCGACGAGGTCGATGCACCACTTGATGATACCAATATTGACAAATTCAACAATATCATAAAAGACTTCTCAAAAAACTCGCAATTTATTATCGTGTCGCACAACAAGCGAACGATCGCTAGCACCGAGATTATTTATGGGGTAACAATGGTGGAGCAAGGCGTTTCCCGCGTTGTCCCTGTAGATCTACGAGACGTCGCTTAAGAGAAAAAGATATCAATCAGAAACGAGTATCCAACAAGATTATAATTGATATGTTATATTTTTAATCGCTTTTTATTAGCGGACCAACAACTATGAGCGAATCACATGTTCAAGTATATTATTTCGAGGCAACGATACAACTAATTGGGATCAACCCCTATGTTCCGGTTCCCGAACACATTCTTCAAGACCTTTTTGATCAAGCTAAGCGTAACAAAAGCCCCATTCCCATTAAAGGAACCGTAAATGGACGACCGTACACACAAAGCTTGGTTAAGTACAAAGGAGAATGGCGATTATACATTAACACGCTTATGATTAAAAATTCACCAAAACATATTGGTGAGCAAATTCAGCTAAGTATATGCTTTAATTCAGTTCCTCCGAAATTCATTTCGCCAGAAGTTTTTTCGGATGCCTTAGATGCAAATCCAAAAGCGAAAGAGGTTTTTCACAAAATGCCCCCGTATCTCCAAAAGGAAATCAATCGTTATTTGTCAAATCTAAAATCGCAAGCTAGTCTCGACTTAAATATCGATCGAGCCATAAAGTTTCTAATGGGCAAGGGAAAATTTATTGGTCGAGAAAAGCCTTAACGCCCTATTTTGGTCACATTTAATTATTTTTCATCTGCTTTGGTCACATCGCTCCTTTTAGACATACCTAAACTCATCAACGGCGCGTTGAAAAAACAGATTATCCCCACCAGAGCAATTAATGCCCCTAAAACAACAAATATATTCCCAACACCAAACCGGTCGGCCGCCCATCCAGTACCCAAGAGTCCGACTACTGTCGGAATGACCACGATACTGAAATACATTGAAAACACCCGTCCCATAGCATCAGGCCGTACTTGTTCTTGAATAACGGTCATGAAGCATGCGTTATACACCGCCGCTGCGATACCCCCTAGTGCGGTTAAGATCACAAAAAAATAAAATGTGGTTGAAGGAATATAACCCGATAAGGACAACGACAACCCCAAAATGATGTACATTACGTTCATAATTACGACCTTCGACATAGACGGCTTAAATATCCCAAGCAAACTTCCCCCGATTAGCATACCAACCCCCCAGACAATCTCCACCACGCTTATTTCAAACTTCCCACCACCAAAATGATTTAATGTTAAAAGTGGAAACAAAACAGCAATGGGCATAATAAAAAATGTTACCAAAGTCGAGAAAGCAAATACGGAAGCGAGACCTCTTGTTCTAAAAATCTCCGAAAAACCAGCGCCAAGATCAATCCATACTTGTCGAAAACTACTTTTCATTTTATCGGTAATCACCGGATTTGGAATCCGTACCAACAGCAATGAAACGATTCCAAAAATTGCTCCCATAATATCAAGTAATAGAACGTGGCCAATAGGCATCAATGTAATAGCTAACGCGCCTAAAGCTGGGCCCGCAATCGAAGAAACCGATTGGATAACTTGGTTAATCCCCGAAATACGCAACAACTCTTCTTGCGGTGCGATCATAGGTATCGATGCTTGCATTGCAGGCATATGAAAAGCAGAACCCACCGAACGCAGCCCCAGCATCAGATAAATTAGCAATAAACTTTCGAATCCTACATAAAAACTAATAGACATCGCTAAAGTACACAACGCAACAAAAGCGTCGGAGAAAATCATTGTTTTCTTACGATCCCATCGGTCAATATAAACCCCGGCGAAAGGTCCGATAATGGCTGCGGGCAACATTCCCGCGATCGCGCCATACGCTAATACCTGGGCAGACCCGTAGTGCATACTAAGCCATATGATAATCGCGAAATTTACCGCGGAGCTCGTTATAAGAGACAAAAATTGCCCGACCCAAATAAACATAAACTTCTTTTTCCAAGAACTCTGCATAGAATCAAAAATAAAACGCCAAGAATTGGCAAAACAAAAAATAATGATAATAACCTTCCGAAAGAAAATCAGAAGCCTTTAGTCAATAGATGACTACACGTTTTAGAAACGAAGTTGTTAATTGATATCCATAGTGGCACAAACATACGAAAAAAGATTTTTTTCAAAAAGAAAAACCTATTTCAAAAAGAGAGAACGCGAGAGTTTGTCGTCATTGATAAATCAACAAAACACAAAAAAAAGAGCCTTCGTCGTAACGAAAGCTCCTTTTCAACCTTAAAAATTCAAAATGTTATTTTACCTCAATTAATCTTTTTGCAACAATCGCATCTTCTTTTTTACCGACAGAAACGATCAATACTCCATCTTCATAAGCAGCATCGATACGAGTGTAATCTACGGAATCAGGCAAGGAGAATGAGCGAGTAAACGATAAATAGCTAAATTCTTTCTTACTGTATACCTTATCTTCGCTCTCTTTTTCGTCTCGTTTCTCAACAGATATCGTAATCAAGTTCTTATCAACATTGATTTTAAAATCTGATTTTTTTAAACCCGGAGCAGCCAGCTCGACTTTGTATGAAGATTCATCTTCTGATATGTTTACCGCCGGGACACGAGTAACTAATCGATCGGTGATAAATGAATCATTGAAAAAATTATCGAATATACTATTAACATAAGGGTTAACTACATCCGAATTTACTGTTTTTGTTGGAAATTTAATTAATGCCATTTTTATGTCCTCCTAATTTTGTTTAAACAATTTTTTATCTGTGCTAGTAAGTAATCAAAACACATACCTAAAATAATTTAAAATAAAAAGATGACTTTTTGTCCGTAAATCCCTACGAGTTTATGACTTTTTGTCGTCAAACAAAAAAAATAAAACTTCATAACCCCCTGTGAGGCAAAATGAAAACGCTGAATCAGCCTATTTATTGTAGCACAACGAAACTTCAGAGTGCGCAGAGTCAACTCCAAATGGGGGGGTCGTTTTACGAATCGAAACAGAAATCTCGTCTAAAAAAGTATACTTTTCACGAATAAGATCAATAACTTCATAAGCAGCAGACTCTAATAACTTTCGCTCTTTCGCCATTACAAGCGAAAGAACTTGATATAATCCTTCGTAATTTACAGTATTTGTAAGCTCATCCGGACTCGGGTTATTATAATCTAAACCAACAACAATGTCCACAAAAAATTCATTCCCTAAGACCCGTTCCTCTTTATAGAATCCAATCGGTGAGAAAAAACGCACCTGTTTAAGTGACACATGTTGTCTGATTACCCCCATACTGCAAACATAGGAAAAAATAGAAAATGTTAAAATTAATAACTATTATTGTTAATAATCAACAAACCCTGCTATATGAAAGCAAAAATAACTTATACCCTTGCAGCTATATTCATGAGCTCGTATGCAATTGCACAAACTGACTTCAAACCAGAAGACACCGAATTTTACAGTCCAAAACCTCCGATCGTATCTATATCTTCTGGTGTACCTAGCGATGCGATCGCGCTTTTTAATGGATCGAATTTGGATCAATGGGAAAGCAGCGATGAAAAAGGAGGCCCCGCTAGCTGGACGATTGAAAACGATGTATTAATAGTAAAAGCTGGTGCTGGAGGTATACAAACAAAACAAAAATTTGAAGATTTCCAACTCCATGTGGAATGGAAAAGTCCTGAGGTAATTAAAGGTGAGGGACAAGGTAGAGGAAATAGTGGGATATTCCTCCAGGGATTATACGAAATACAAGTTTTAGACAATAACAACAATCCAACCTATGTCAACGGACAAGCGGGCAGCCTATACAAACAAAGACCACCCCTCGTTGAAGTTCACCCTGAACAAAACACTTGGCATAGCTACGATATCATTTATAAAGCGCCGCGCTTTAATAAAGATGGGATGCTAATAAGTAAAGGTAACGTAACGCTATTACACAATGGTGTCCTCGTTCAAAACAATACCCAGATAGAAGGAACTACGGAATACATTGGTTTACCAAAACTTAACGCCCATGGTGCAGGACCAATTTCTCTACAAGATCACGGTAATCCTGTAAGTTTTAAAAATATTTGGATACGTCCTCTTTAACAAAATAAAAAGCTACCTAGGAAAGATGTTCCCAGGTAGCTTCTAATAATTTAAAAAGCCGTTCGGCAAACCCTATACCGCTTCTGGTGACTTAGTATAACTATCATTATGGATGTTTGCCACCGCACGGCCAGAAGGGTCGTTTAAGTTTTGAAACGATACATCCCAAGCCAAGGCTTCCGGTGTACTGCAAGCAACAGATTTCACAGAAGGTACCGTTTTCGCCGCCGCATCGGATGGAAAATAAGATTCGAAAATTGTTCTATAGAAATATTCCTCTTTGTTTTTTGGCGTATTAATAGGATATCGCGTCGCAGCAACTTCAAACTCTGTATCTGTCACCTTTTGTTCAGCCTGTTCCTTGAGGACGTCAATCCAACTATACCCCACACCATCCGAAAACTGTTCTTTTTGTCTCCACGCAATGCTCTCAGGAAGATAATCTTCAAAAGCCTTACGGACAACCCACTTCTCCATACGTCCATCTCTAATCATTTTATCACTCGGATTTATGGTCATCGCCACATCAATAAATTCTTTATCCAGAAAAGGTACACGTCCCTCCACTCCCCATGCGGCCAATGATTTATTTGCTCTCAGACAATCGTATAAATACAATTTATTCAATTTACGCACTGTCTCCTCATGAAACTCCTGTGCATTGGGAGCTTTATGAAAATACAGATATCCGCCAAACAACTCATCAGAACCTTCTCCTGAAAGAACCATCTTGATGCCCATCGACTTTATTACGCGCGCCAAAAGATACATAGGGGTCGAAGCCCGAATCGTGGTCACATCATAGGTCTCTAAATGGTAAATCACATCGCGAACGGCATCTAACCCTTCCTGGATGGTAAAATTAATCTCATGATGAATAGTACCAATATGATCCGCAGCTTTTTTTGCAGCAATCAAATCAGGAGCATCCTTTAGACCCACTGCAAAAGAGTGCAGTTGTGGATACCACGCGTCCTCTTGACCGCCAGACTCAATACGTTTGGAGGCAAACTTTTTAGTTATCGCCGCGATAACCGAAGAATCCAATCCGCCAGATAATAACACCCCATATGGCACATCTGACATTAACTGTCGCTGCACCGCTTCTTCAAGTGCCTGACGGAGTTTCTCAATATCGGTTTTTGCTTCTTTTACCGTCTGGTAGTGTGCCCAGTCACGGATATACCATCGTTTGGGTTCTTTCCCCTCACCACTATAAAGGTAATGTCCCGGAGGAAACTGGTCGATCTCGAGACAAAAACCCTCCAGAGATTTCAACTCGGAGGCCACAAAAAATTGGCCGGCTTCATCTTTCCCATAATACAAGGGAATGATCCCCATATGATCCCGAGCAATTAAAAACGTACCATTACGACCATCATAAAGAGCAAAACCAAATATCCCGTTTAATTCCTCAATAAATGAAGGACCTTTATCCAAATATAACGCTAAAATAATTTCCGAATCCGACTGTGTAGTAAAATTATAGTCTGGCAAAAGATCACGTAACTGTTGGTGGTTATATATCTCACCATTAACAGCTAAGACGACTTGGCCATCGGGGCTGAATAATGGCTGGCTCCCAGACTTTGGATCTACTATTGCCAAACGCTCATGCGCCAATATTGCTTTGTCATTCGTATAAATACCAGACCAGTCTGGTCCACGGTGTCTAATTCTTTTAGACATTTCTAACACCTGCGTCCTTAACCCATCTAAAGACGATGTTTTCAAATCAAAAGCACCAACAATTCCACACATATATCTATATTTTAATAATGTTCGTTACGATTTATTTCAATTAATAGAACAAAGTAAACTATAATAAAATTAAAATCATAATTATTTTTAAATTTTATTGAAAAAACAATAACAAATCAATCAAATAATTACAAATTCGTCACGATAAAAGGTATTACATTAACAAACACATCCATTTCAATAAAAAATGAATTCACACAATGCGGCGCACAAAATGCTTGTTTACAATTGATGTTGTTCATAAACCTTCAAGACAAAAAAAAGACCAAGCGTCTTACGAACTTGATCTTCCTCACGACCTGCTGTTTGAAACAAACTTAAGTCATAACGTTCTTGTATTTGTGCTAGAACTATATGATACCATATAGCGACCGCCCTTTTTCACCTAATCGGTTCACTTTACTTTCAATTATTGGATCCATAACCAAAGCTGGCGCATGATGAGGCTTACTCCGTGCATCGATTATCACCGGACCATTACATCCCCAATGTTTAAATGTGGTAAAACTATCTACACCGTATATATCGTGCGATGGATTACTCCTTGTAAAGGTAACCCACACGAAATTATTAACACTATCAGCAGCGAACCCGGCATCATCAACAAGGACAATCATCTGGATGCCCGTAAAATCAACCATTTTAACACTACGACTCCATTGCGAGATTACATCAGCGTCTTGCTCATAAGACACAAAATCTCGACCATCGACAACAAGGACTCCCGGGATCGCTAATTTCACTTTGTCAAATGGCCTAGGCAAAACCAGTTCTTTTGGTACTTCCGTTGCCAAATTTCTTTTTTTCGTTCCCACAGCGGCGAAAGTAACCTTTGAACCTGCATTCAACCCATCACCAGAATAGTCTAATGTGTCGATAGTTGTATTGGTTAAAAAGTGTAGATCACGAGTCAAGTCAATTCGTTCCAATATATGTGTAAAAAAAGCAGGGATATCATAAATATCAAGCTGAGGATTATCCTCAAAGGCAGAAATAAACAGGTACTTTGCCAAACTTAATTGGTTCGTGCCCAAAATTTGATTAGATATCGTTAATAACTCCTGCGGTCGGTCAAGGTCTTGGTAAGGAGTATATCGCTCACTACCTATAGCAAATAGCAGTGGATGTACACCTGCGGGATCAACAGCATTCACCGCATGTAACCCACTAATCTGTTTTGGCATTGCGCTTCCCGTTATTTCATGAATCAATGCTCCAAAACTTGTATCCTCTTGTGGGGGACGACCAACCACAGTGAATGACCAGATCGGATTTTTTCTATGATATACTCGATGTACCTTCATAAGCGGAAATTCATGAGTCAAGCTATAATATCCAATATGATCCCCAAATGGCCCCTCAGGTTTAGTATCTTGCGGATATACCATCCCAGTAATCACAAAATCAGCATCTGCCGACAAACAAAATCCTTCGTCATCGTAAAAATAACGAAACCTTCTGTTCCCTAAAGCGCCCGCAAAAATAGCCTCAGAGAGCCCCTCCGGCAACGGCATCACAGCTGAGAGCGGGTGTGATGGAGGCCCACCAACAAATATACTTACTTTCAAAGGCTTGCCTAACTCATTCGCCTTCGTTTGATGAATCCCAATTCCTCGATGCAGTTGATAATGTAATCCGACTTCTGCACCTAGGATGTAATCGTTGCCCGAAAGTTGTATCCGATACATACCCAAGTTTGCCTGCATTATGCCTGGAGAATCGATATCTTCCGTGTATACCTGTGGCATGGTCACAAACGCCCCCCCGTCCTTTGGCCAATTTACGATTTGAGGTAATTCAGAAATTTTAGTTTGACCATATAATATTGGAGCTCCACTTTTTTTCTTCAGCGGTAAGGCACTTGCCGCGACAAGTGACGAACTCATATAATGCATTGGTTTTTTAAACACGGACATCGGATCCATTTTCACGTCAACAAGCTTTTTAACATGATGGAGGGTGTCGCGAAACATGAATTTAGACCTTTCAAGAGTTCCGAAAAGATTCGACACCGCGGGAAAGCGCGAACCTTTAATATTTTCAAAATACAACGCGGGCCCCTGTGCATCGAAAACACGCATATGAATCGCAGCCATCTCCAAATAAGGATCGACCTCCTCCTTTATACGTATCAAATGACCATTCCTCTCCAGATCGGCCACGCATTCCGCTAGACTCTTATATCCCATATTGCTAAATTATAATATAAGCAAAAATAGTAGAATAAACTAAAAAGGGGGTTAGTTTTTCAATCTGTGAAATGTAAATATCGGATATAGCAATATTTCTTATTGCAGGAATAACCTGTCTTCCAGCAAGACATCTTCAATCGAAGAAAAGCGAAATGGCATCTGCTTACGCCAATCGTTATCCACGATACTATTGACACGCATAATACGACTGAATTCTGCCTGATCGGTACTACTTATGTCGAGTCGCTTTCGATAAACAAGTCTAACAAACCATTTCGGCAGATCGATAATTATCTGTCCTTTTTGCACTAGTTTCAACGCTTTATACGTATTAAAGATATCTGCGAGCGACATTGGCTTAGGTCCTCCTAGTTCGACAACTCTATTTCTAAACGCAGGCACTTTCAGCATAGATTTCAACCATCTAAAGAAATCACGCGCACCAAGAGGTTGCAACGCATGGGTCGCATAAAATTTAGAATAAAATATAATTTTTCGGTTTGCTATGTTTTTGATAACTCGATCGACAAGAGAATCATGCCCAATCACGCAGTTTTTTAAGACAATAGTGTACTCAACACGAAGCTCACGTAACAGAGCTAAAACTGGATCTATACACATTTTATCCATTAAACGCGCTATATAAACTATCCTTTGGCAAGAGTTCTTTTTAAGAATATGAATAAAATTACGAAGACTAATTATCTCCAGTTTCAAATTTACAACATCATTCAGTGTCGGCACCTGGGTAAAATATATACCAGTCTTTAATTCAAGACCACTCAGAGGAAAGCTCCCTTCGCCTTTAATCAAGTCGCCTTCATACACAGTTGCATGTAATGGCTCAAACATTCTTTTTTCGAAAAGCTTAAGGTTACGAGTAATAGCAAATACTCGAAAATTCTCATCAGCAAACAAACTTAGACTTCTTCTCCCCACATAGTTATTCAGTCCACTAATTAATACATCCATATTTATCTGTTCTCAGTTTTTGGTAAATTCGCAATATGAGAATTAACAAAAGCTACCCAGTAATGTTCGAGAGAAAAAATAAATAAAATTCAACTTCTCCGACGACAGAAGCGTAACCTTAATGTCTACCCTATGTCAAAACCCCATCAGTTACCCTTTAAACATATAACAAAGTCGTTTCTTTGAGCTATATTTGCGATAATCGATAATAACTCAGCTAAGAATTTTCGGGCATGACAAAAAAGGTAATATTAGTATGGTTTAGAAATGATCTACGCGTTCAAGATAATGAAATTTTGGCCGAAGCGGTAAACAAAGCTGATATTGTAATTCCTGTATATTTTTTTGACCCCCGGTATTTTAAAACCAATCGCCTCGGATTTCAAAACACTGGGGTATCACGAGCACAATTTTTAATCGAAACTGTTCAAGCATTTAAACATAGTCTGCAAGAATTAGGCGCTGATTTACTAGCTTTTCAAGGAAAACCTGAAGACCATATCGGTACGCTTTGCGCTAAATATGATGTTACCGAGGTATACCACCACAGGGAAGTTGCATATCGCGAAACAAAAATTTCCGAACTAGTAGAAGCTGCCTTATGGGAGCAAAAAATAAATCTCAAACATTTTATCGGCCATACACTATATCACAAGGAAGACCTCCCTATCCCTATTAAGGATATACCGGATAACTTCGCTGCGTTTAAGAAAAAGGTTGAAAAGGAAAGCTTCGTCAGACCAGCAATAAATCCGATTGAGAAAATAGTTACGCACCCACATATAGAACAAACGCAGATACCAACACTCGAGGACCTCGGCTACGAAAAAAACATCTCAACAGAGATCACACTCATCGGCGGAGAAGACAATGCCTTACAAACCATTGCACACACGTTATCTCCAGAGTACAATAAAATAGACGATTACAACCTCGTTTCACCATACATCGCGATCGGTGCAGTGTCACCTGCTTATTATTACCATAAGATAAAAGAAGCATACACACCAAACAAAAAGAAAAAATACGATAGATTAATCTTACGTCTGTTATGGCGCGACTATTTCCGTTTCATGTTAAAAAAATATCCAAATATTTTTTTCAAAAACCATGATCTCTCATCCGATATAGATAATAGTGCACTGGTGTTACATAAGTGGTTGCAAGATGAAATCGAGCACCCTGTGATTAAGGAATTAAAATCTAACATGCAGCAAACAGGAAATCTTCCTTATGCCCATAGAGAGATTCTTGCCGCATACATGCTCCAAGAACTTAAAATAAATCACATCGCTGGGGCGAAGGTCTTTGAAGAGTTCTTTCTAGACTATGCGCCCGCTACGGTATATGGATATTGGCTACATTTTACACAAAAAGGACCAAGTTTGAAGGATAATTTAAAAACCAGTTGGGAGGAATTAATCAAAAAAAATTACACCGTAAATACTTCGGTCAAATAGATGATTTTATATTTTAGGTCTTAACTCAATAACTCCGCTTATGGGATCTTTCGAAAAATCGATCAAGACATAAATTATACCCCAAAAAACACACATTTTGTTGATTTTTAAGGTGACAAAATATTTTATAATTACTAACTTTGACCAAAATTTTTATAAGTAAAATTTCCTTATGGATAAATTAACATATTTGAGTAACGCGGATTCAGGATACATCGACTCGTTATATCAAGCATACAAGGAAGACCCAAACGCCATAGATGCAAGCTGGCAGAAGTTTTTTGAAGGTTTTGAATTTGGACAAACTAGTGAGGGTACTACTGTTCCTGAGACCTCAGAACAAGCGATCAAAGAGATCAACGTTCTCAATATGATCCATGGCTACCGTGACCGAGGTCACCTATTCACAGAAACCAACCCCGTTCGCGAACGTCGTAAATATTTTCCAGGTAAAGAGTTAGAAACATTTGGACTATCGGAGGCAGACCTTGACACAGTATTCAATGCTGGAGTCGAAATTGGCTTAGGCCCTGCGAAATTAAGAGATATTCGTCAGTTTATTGAAGACACCTACTGTAGGTCGATTGGCGCTGAGTTTCGTTACATCCGCAATCCAGAGAAAATAAAATTCCTTCAGGATAAAATTGAGGCTGATCGCAATACCCCTAACTTTAACTTAGACGACAAAAAACG
The DNA here is from genome assembly GCF_013179575.1 of Sphingobacterium shayense. Classification (GTDB taxonomy): domain Bacteria; phylum Bacteroidota; class Bacteroidia; order Sphingobacteriales; family Sphingobacteriaceae; genus Sphingobacterium; species Sphingobacterium shayense. The sequence goes on from NZ_JABMCQ010000009.1 coordinate 50,511, forward strand.
CATCCTAAAAAAACTTAACGAGGCTGTAATCTTTGAAAGTTTCCTTGGAACTAAGTTTTTGGGGCAAAAGCGCTTCTCATTAGAAGGTGCAGAATCTTTAATTCCTGCTTTAGATTCTGTTATTCAGAAAGGATCCTCATTAGGTATTGAAGAATTTGTTGTGGGGATGGCTCACCGTGGACGTTTAAACGTACTTACCAATATCATGGGAAAATCGTACAAAACGATCTTTTCCGAGTTCGAAGGCAAAATGTACGAAACAGATCCAGAAATTCAATTCGGCGGTGACGTGAAGTATCACTTAGGCTTCTCTTCAGACATAACAAGTCAAGACGGAAAAAACATCCACCTTAGTCTTGCTCCCAATCCATCACACCTAGAAACAGTCGATGGTGTAGCTGAAGGTATGGTTCGTTCAAAAATTGATCTAAAATATAGCGGAGACTCATCTAAGATCGCACCTATATTAATTCATGGTGATGCAGCTATAGCTGCGCAAGGGATTGTATATGAAACCATCCAAATGTCGAAGCTTGATGGTTATAAAACGGGCGGTACAATTCATATTGTCATTAACAATCAAGTGGGTTTTACTACGAATTATAAAGACGCGAGATCGTCAACGTACTGTACTGACATTGCGAAAGTAACTTTGTCTCCTGTATTTCATGTTAATGGAGATGACGTAGAAGCCCTGGTTTACGCAATCAACATTGCTGTCGAATATCGTCAAAAATATAAAACAGATGTCTTTATAGATCTTTTAGG
>NZ_JABMCQ010000090.1 GCF_013179575.1 Sphingobacterium shayense
CCACCGTGAACGGCTGTCAATTGAATACTTACAGAAGCGCCACGGCATTCATTCCAATACTGCGACAATTACACCTAAGTTGGTTGTTGTTCATTGGACCGCGGTAATGTCTGTCGAAAAGACTTTAGGTGTTTTTGACCCGGTCGAGCTACCTGCGCGCCCGAAATTAAAAAAAGCCAGTGCATTAAATGTATCCTCACAATTTGTAATTGGGAGGGATGGTACAATTTTCCAGTTATTACCCGAAACAACTTTTGCTAGACACACTATCGGGCTAAATTATTGTGCGATCGGCATCGAGAATATCGGTTCCTCGCATTTTCCACTTACCCACGCTCAACTTGAGGCAAACACGGCACTCATTCAATATTTGATGACCAAATATCCAATAGAATTTGTGATAGGTCACCATGAATACCAGGCTTTTCGGAAAACTACGTGGTGGAAAGAGACAGATCCCGATTACTTAACGAATAAAACGGATCCCGGAGATGTTTTTATGAGTCAACTCCGTTTGAATTTAGGGGTAGAGGTCGATTTAGCGCAACTTATAGGTGATTAGTCAATTGTTTCTGTCCGCTATGTTCTTTCTTTTTGCATACTTTTTCGCTCTTCTGTTGCGAAAACCCAGATAAGCAAAAAAATTATGTGTTTTCATGCAATATTTACCAACTACTGTTGCAAAATATTGCACAATTCCCAAAAATAGTTTACTATTGTTTCGAGAAGACAATGAACATGCCTTTTTATGAATTAAAACTAACAATTCAATTATGAGAAAAACTTTACTACTCTCTGTAGCTTTGGGCTGCATGGTACAAACTTCCTTTGCAAGCAGCAACGCTGCAAGCGTGAGGAAATTGTATCCTGCATTGAACAAACGAGGAGTATTTAATCAAAATCAAATCTCTGGAACGGTTTCTTCGACGTCTGGTCCTATTGCGGGTGTTACAGTTACAGTGGTCGGTACCACTTCTGTTTCGCAGACTGATGAGAGCGGAACGTTTACTATTACGGCTGCAAAGGGAAGTACATTGCGGTTTTCTGCGATCGGCTATGTGTCGCAAGAGATTGTATCCTCGGGAAACCGTCTTTCTGTTGTCCTCGTAAGCGATGATCAGGCGATTGACGAGGTGATTGTTACTGCGATGGGAATCAAGCGCGAAAAGAAAGCGTTGGGGTACGCAGCACAAGATATAGGTTCTGCCGAACTTATGAAAAATAAAAGTCCGAATGTCATTAACTCGTTAGCGGGTAAAATTGCAGGGGTTAACGTGACACAAACCTCAGGGGCCGCGGGGGCGGGAAGTCAGATCATATTGCGGGGTGGAACGTCTTTAGAACGTGATAACCAACCCCTTTTTGTTGTTGATGGCGTAATCTATGACAATTCTACCGTGATCGGCGGTAATAGCGCTTTTGATGGTGCGCAAGCCACTGCGACTACAAATGCCAACCGTATTATGGATGTAAATCCGGAAGATATCGAAAATGTGTCGGTTTTGAAAGGACCAGCGGCAGCGGCACTTTATGGGTCTCGAGCTGCAGCAGGGGCAGTAATCATTACAACAAAGAAAGGTAAAGAAGGTCGCGCTGAAATCAGTTTTTCATCTCGAGCGTCGACAAATTGGGTGAATCGTTTGCCTGAACAGCAGAACAGGTTTAAGAGAGGCAAATATAATTCGGCGGGAGTGCTTGATACGTATACGACAGACTCATGGGGCGAAGAGTTTGCGTCAGGAGAGACGATGTATAACAATATTGAAGATTTCTTTCAAAACTCGAATTCCTTTGATAACAATGTGAGTTTGTCGGGAGGGAACAAGAATGGTTCTTTTTATCTTTCTGCATCTCGTTTTGACCAAAAGGGTATAGTGCCAACTACCGGGTTCGATAAAACCACATTCCGGTTCAATGGGGATCAGAAGTACGGAAAATTAACTGTCGGTGCAAATGTTGCGTATTCGCTTGCTAATACCGATAAGACACTCACCTCTTCAGGACTTTATGGTTCTGGGGGTACGGGCACAATGAATTCAACCTTTGGCTGGTCTCGTAGTGATGATATGGGCAAATACCTTAATGAAGACGGCTCTAAATACAGAATGTTTGAAGGATTGCAAGAGCTGAAGGACGATGTGGAAAATCCATATTGGATATTGAACAGAAATATTTTGGGCGATGAGACCGAGCGATTTACGGGTAATGTTAATGCGAACGTCGATTTGTTTGACTGGTGGAATATCTCTTATCGGTTGGGCACGGATAGTTATTTAACTAAAAATTCTACTATTATCGGTGAACAGGGGGCTGTAAAGGATATCTGGCAAAGTGGAATGATGTCTGAAAGTGATGTGAAATTCAATTATTGGTCTTCAAACTTGATGTCGAATTTCAATAAGAAAGTTGGCGATTTTGATCTTGGGGCATTGGTAGGTTTCTTTTCTGAACAGACAACAACGACGACTAATGGTCGCGTAGGTTATGATTTTGCGGTTGATAATTTCTACAGTTTCGAGAATATTATTGATGCTAACGAGCAGCTTCGAGTTGTGAACACGGATAAACGTTTGTTTGGTTTGTACGGGGAACTGCGAGCGTCTTACAAGGACTTATTGTTTCTAAATGTGACCGGACGTAACGATTGGACTTCGACGCTTCCGGTGGCAAATAGGTCTTACTTTTATCCATCAGTTGGAGGTAGTTTTGTGTTCACGGAACTTTTAAAAAATAATTCAAACTTCAGTTGGCTGAATTTTGGTAAACTTCGTGCATCTTGGGCCCGGGTTGGTAAAGACGCGAGCCCTTATGTTACTAATACTTATTTATGGCCGTCACGAGAGTTCCTCGGCGGAATTATTGGGACCGGAAATAATTGGCAAAAGGGAAATCCTGTGTTGAAGCCGGAAAATACAGATTCATTTGAGGTTGGTGCCGAACTACGTTTCTTCGGGGGACGGTTAGGAATTGATTACGCATACTATACCAATAATTCATATAACCAAATTCTATCGCCTAGAACAGGGCAATCTACTGGATACATTTTTATGTCTGTAAATGGAGGCGATATTTACAATAAAGGGATGGAGCTTTCCATAACGGGAAAGCCAATTGTTAAAGAAGGTCTCGTTTGGGAATCCAGTCTTAATATGTCTAGAAACAAAGGACGGGTTGATAACCTAATTCAAGGATTGGATGTTTTATATGTAACTGACGTGCAAGTCGGTAACGCTAAGGCAGCATCATTCAATGGCGGAGATTTTATGGCTATATCTGGTTCTAAATGGATCCGCTCCGATGATGGGTCGGTTGTGTTAGATGGCGATACAGGTATGCCGCTTAGCGATAATGCTACGACCTATGCTATTGGAAATCGTGAGCCGAAGTTATCCGGAGGTTTCAACAATAGTATTCAATATAAGAATTTAAACCTGTCGTTTTTATTTGATTTTAGAATTGGTGGAGATATCTATAACGGTACGGATTATTTCATGACAGTAAAAGGCATGAGCAAACGTTCGATGGAAAGGGATGTGCTTACCTTGGACGGCGTAGTGCAGTCTGGTGGCACTGCTGAAGATCCGAGTTATGAGAATAAATCGTTCACCTTTGAAGCAGATCAGATGTACGATATTAAAGGCGTATCGACAAGCGGGCGTAAGATTATTCAGGATTATTGGTCGGACTATTACGCGAGAGAGAGTGCTAATTTTATGACCAATACGAATTGGTTGCGCTTACGTTCAGTTTCGTTATCGTACAATTTCTCTGATGAATTATTAAGATCGGCAAGCCTATCCAAGGCAATTAAAGGATTGACAGCGACGTTTACAGGTACAAATTTATGGTTGTTAACAAATTATAAAGGGATGGACCCTGAAACTTCGGCTGCTGGATCCGGCGTTATTGGTTCAAGCTCTGTTGGAATCGACTACAATGGGGTGCCTGCTACTGCAGGTGTTTCATTTGGTCTGAATGTGAAATTTTAAATTCGTATAGCGATGAAAAGAATAAAAAATACCTTATATATAGTCTGTTTACTCCTGTCATTTACTTCCTGTAAGGAAAGTTGGCTTGACGTTAATGTTGATCCTAGTAACCCTTCTTCGGAAGTGGCAACAATTGATAGCCGTTTACCTTGGATTCAACACCACGTATTATATGCCGTGGGTACTGCTGGTGCACGAGCTGGTTATATAACACAACATTTGTCTTTTGTCAACAGTACATCTTACCAAAGTAGGACTGCGGGTTGGGATCCTATTGCTGGAGTTTCGACAACTCCTTATCAGTTTTTCTTTGTGGCAGCAGCTTCTAATCTTGGTGATTTAGAAAAACGTGCGCAAGAAGAGAAGGCTTACCATTATTTGGGAGCGGCAAAAGTGTTGAAAGCAATGGGGTATATGTTAATGACTGATTGGTATGGAGAGATGCCTTATACGGAGGCGGTTAGTGGCGATATTACTCCAAAGTTCGATGACGGTAAAACGATTTTTGAAGGGTGTTTAGCAGATATAGATTCGGCAATTGCTTATTTTAAAATGGAGCAACCGATCACAGCGGTTGCCTTGGCAGACGGGGATAGTTGGAATAATGGCGATATAAGTAAATGGCTGAAGTTATGTTATGGTTTAAAAGCACGTTGGTTAAATAATCTTTCAAAAAAATCGGATCGTTATAACCCAGATGCGATTCTTGCAGCTCTGGAAAACGGACCATTGTCAAACGGCGAAAGTACGGTTGTCAATCACGTGGATATCGCGACGGATAATACAGGAGATGTTCTGTTTGGTGATCCGTTGATGTCGTCTATTGCCTTTGATAATGTGGGGATGAATAGTAATATTCGAGTATCTAAATGGTATGAAGATATATTAACTAATTTTGCAAATTTCGGCGTGGAAGATCCTCGCGCGGACAAGTTAATTCCGTGGGCGGAATTTGGATTCCCTAAAAAGTTCGTTCGTTCCAAAGGGGTAGATATGGCGTCAGACATCCGAATGAATGCAGGACCGATCGCAACAGCTTATAATGCAACAGCTGCACCGATTACGAATAACGGTCGTACGATAGCACCATATACTTGGTATATCAACTCCGCGGATAAAGCACGCTGGGGGGATACTGTATATGTCTCTTTTCGTAGTAGCTCAATTGGCTATAATAAAGATGTAACAGACATTTATAAATGGGCAGACGGCACTGTTGCAGCTTCAGGTACATTTTATTCTCGTCCCGATGCACCGACACACCTTCTAGCTTTTCCTGAAATGTGTTTCATCAAGGCGGAGGTCCTGATGAAGAAAGGGGATAAGGTGGGCGCTTTTTCCGCATATAAAGAGGGGATTAAATCCCACATTGATTTAATGAATATAAAACTCGCTTCGTATGGTGAAGTAAACCCAAGTAAATCACCTATGCGTCAGGATAAAATTGATAACTTTCTAGAAAAAGGCATCGGTAACGCTGGCAACCTTACGATGGGTAAAATAATGACACAAAAGTTTATCGCGCTGTCTTTCTCACAACAAAACTGGAACGATATGCGTAGGCATGACTTTAGTTCTGAATCGTATTTGGGATGGAAAGTTCCATACGAGTATACAAAAACTGCACAAGCACAAACAAAAATTCCGCTCGGGAAGCATTTTCGAAGAATTATGCAGGTTTCTCATGAGATAAATTACAATGCGGAGAACTTTAAAGCATCGCATCCACACGCGGGAAGTGACGATATCTGGTCTTTCCCTGTTTGGTGGGACTCGCAAGATTAATATTTAGTAAATTCTCGAACAATTTGTTCGGGAATTTTTTATAAGTCGATTTTCTTGTTTATGTTTGTTTAACAATTAAAAATGCAGAAATATGAAAGTATATTTGTCGATATTGGCCCTCGTAGCCGTTGCATTAGGTTCTTGCAGTGCTGGAGGCACGGATAAATCGAAGAATAATGCACAATCCGTGTCTGAAGAGTCCACTGTAAAAATTGAAACCGCCGCAGATCAGCTTTCCCTATATTTGCCACTTTTGGAAGGTAAGAAAGTAGGTCTTATGGGGAACCAAACGTCTATTGTGGGGGAAGGGAAGGAACATCTAGTGGATGTTTTGATGCGTGAGAAAGTGGATTTACGTTTTGCCTTTGCACCGGAACATGGTTTCAGGGGTGAAGTGGAGCGTGGCGAGAAAGTAAGTAATGAAGTCGATGAGCAAACGGGGCTTCCCCTTTACACCCTTTATGGTGGAAACGACAAGCAGGATTCCATTGTTCAGTCAATCGATGTAATGATATTTGATTTGCAGGATGTAGGAGCGCGGTTTTATACGTATATCACTTCGTTGCACCGAGTGATGGAGCTCTGTGTAAAGCACAATAAAGAACTTATCGTATTAGATCGTCCCAACCCATGCGGTGATCAGGTGGACGGTCCGGTTCGTAAGGATGACAAATTTAAATCTAACGTTTCGTTTCATAAAATAGCGATGGTACACGGACTAACGGTTGGGGAGTTGGCTAAAATGATTAACGGCGAGGGTTGGTTAGATGGCGGCAAGGAGTGTAAGCTAACAGTCGTCCCAGTCAAAGGATGGGATCATAGTTTAATATATGAGCTTCCTGTTGTTCCTTCGCCTAGTCTGCCGAATCATCTGTCGGTACGGTTATATTCTTCTTTGTGTCTTTTTGAAGGTACCGATATTTCGGTGGGAAGAGGTACAGAGTGGCCCTTTCAGGTAGTAGGTCATAATGATCCTGTTTATGGTGATTTCGAGTTTATTCCAGGTGAAAAATCGGGAATGGTCAAGCATGTTGAAGGTAAAGGAGAAACAATGTATGGCCAAGATCTTCGTAGTTTGAACCCCGACAAGCAGAAGTTTACGCTGAAATATGTCATGGACTTTTATAACGCGATGCCTGACAAGAGTAAATTTTTTGCTCGTGCTGAGTTCTTTGATAAGTTGGCTGGTACCGATGAGCTAAGAAAGCAAATTCTCGCAGGCAAAACGGAAGATGAGATTCGTAAAAGCTGGCAAGAAGATTTGAAAGAATACAAAATTATGCGGGCTAAATATTTGCTTTATCCCGATTTCATGTAGATATTTTAACAAATTTAAAAACACGCATTTTGCGTGTTTTTTTTGTTTCGTTCCCTAAGCTGTTAAAAAACGCAACAATGTCTTTGATTTAACAATATTTTAACGATATTAGTGCGGTTTTTAGCATTAGTGTTTTCTAGTAGTGCAAAAACGCATAATACTATTTTATGGTACAATTATTAATTAAAACAAACTAACTAGCTATGAGAAAATCTTTATTGTTTTCTGTCGCTTTAGGATTGGTTGTCTCTACCGACGCGGTAGCCAAGACGGCGCTATTTGACATAGCTCATCTTGATGCGAGTCCAGCCCTCTTATCAGACAGAAACGTTCAAAATGCTGTTAAAGGAAAAGTGACAGGCGCAGAAGGTCCGATCGGTGGCGTTACTGTCACTGTGGTAGGAAGTTCTATTTCGACGAGTACCGATACCGAAGGTAATTTTAGTATTCAGGCACCCACGGGAGCAACGATACGTTTCAGCTATTTGGGATACCTTGATAAAGATGTCGTTGTGGTGGGTGACGTCCTGAATGTGACCCTAGAGGTCGGAGACACCACTTTGGATGAAGTAGTAGTAGTCGGATATGGGTCTCAGAAACGTTCGAATATCACGGGGTCGGTCTCTACTGTTGATGCCGAAAAGACGTTTGAAACGCGTCCGATTACTGATGCCGGTCGCGCCCTTCAAGGTGCTGTTTCCGGGTTATCTGTTTCGACACCTAGTGGCGATCTCGGTGGAGATCCTACAATCCGTTTAAGGGGAGTAAGTGGTTCTTTACAAACTTCCGGCGGGGCATCACCATTAATATTGGTGGATGGCGTCGAGGTACCTAGTCTCTCGATGATCAATCCAACGGATATTGAAACGATGAGTGTCGTTAAAGATGCGTCAGCAGCAATATACGGATCGCGAGCTGCATGGGGTGTTGTTTTGATTAAGACGAAATCCGGTAAAAGAAATACTAAGACGGCTATAAATTACTCCAATAATATTGCCCTACAGACACCTACAGAAACATTAAAAATTGCTGGCGCAGCGGAAGGGGCTCAGGCCGGATTATTAGCTTTTCAGCGTACGAATTCCTCAGCGATAGGGTATAATAATTTAGGTATCCGTTACGACGATTACGCGATAGAAAAGATGGCAGAATGGGAGCAGCTTTATGGTGGGCAAGATCTTGGTTTAGATATGGTTGAAGGTCGTGACTATGAGGTAAAAGACGGTTATTTGTATTTTCACAGAAACTGGGATGCCGAAGACATGTTTATTAAAGATTTGACCCCGCAGCAAAATCATAACCTAAATATCACAGGTGGATCTGACAAAATCAACTACAATGCGGGTTTCGGTATGGTATCGCAAAAAGGAGTATTGAAGGTTAACGAAGATAAATATAATCGCTATAATTTTAACTTAGGTGTGAATGCGGATATCACGGACTGGTTGACGGGATATGCAAAGGTTTTGTACTCTAGTTCAACAGTGAGCAAGCCATTTTCATTCAATGGTACAGTATATGAACCTTGGTTTTATTTATACCGTTGGCAGCGTAACTATCCTTATGGCACGATTGATGGTTTGCCAATGCGTAACGCAATTAACGATGTGCAGCAGGCGAATATGAATGAACGAAGGCTCAACATGGCACGTTTTACGTTCGGCGGAACAGCGACCTTAATGCCAGGGTTGACATTAGACGCAGATTACACCTATTCGCAGTTTAACAATAATTACGACGAAAACGGGGGTTCTGTATCGGGGTGGGATTTCTGGAATAAAACAGATTTTGAATATCTTACTTACACCGGTGCGACGTATGATCGTGCTCGAAAAGATCGCACGGTAACTGATAGACATGTAGGGAATCTGTATGCAACATACAATAAGAATTTTAATCTGCATAACTTAAAGGTTATGGCCGGAGCAAACGCCGAGCTGTATAAAGACGATATGGTATGGTCGCAACGGCTAGGTCTTTTGGATCAAAGCTTTCCACAACTTGGGTTGGCGACCGGTGCGATGACAGGTAGTTCTACTGCTTCACATTGGTCTACCTTAGGTTTCTTTGGACGTGTTAACTATGACTATGCGGATAAGTTTTTGGTAGAGGTACTTGCTCGTTACGACGGTTCTTCCCGTTTTAACTCTTCAAATGTCTGGGGATTCTTCCCTGCAGCTTCTCTTGGGTACGTGGTCTCCAAAGAAGAATTTATGGATTGGTCGAAACCTTATCTTGATTTCTTAAAAGTGAGAGCTTCATGGGGTAGCGTTGGTAACCAAACTGTACCAACGGGACTATACCTCTCGACATTGAGTCCAGTACCATCAGGATGGGTTATTGATGGCGTGAACCAAAACACAATGACTTCGCCTTCAATTGTTTCACAAGGACTAACTTGGGAGACCGTTACAACGAAAGAGATTGGTGTTGACGCGGCATTTTTCAATAATAAATTCAACGTTACTTTCAATAGATTCCGCAGGACGGTTTCTGATCTAATTACAGGAGGTGTGGTATTGCCGTCGAGTTTCGGAGCAACCTCCCCGCTGCGTAATTATGGTGAAATGCAAACAAATGGCTGGGAGCTGGAATTAGCCTACAATCATCAATTTGAGAACGGTTTAGGCATGCGACTGAGCGGGCAATTATCCGATTTCAAAGAGTCCATTACAAAATACGATGGTCAAGCACAGATTAATTCGTTAGGTGTATCAACTAATTACACGGGAAAAGTAATTGGGGAAATTTGGGGATACGAGACAGATCGCTTATTTCAACTTGATGATTTCACAGCGAATGCAGATGGTTCCTATACATTAAATAATGGGATTCCTTCGCAGTCATACTATGAGACAGCGACGTTCAAATACGGTCCTGGTGATATCAAATACAAAGATATCAATGGCGACGGTGTGATTGGCGTCGGCGACGGGACGGTAGAAAATTCCGGAGATATGAAACTTATAGGAAACTCAAATCCTCGCTATCAATATGGTTTCAGAGCGGATTTTGATTATAAGGGATTCGATTTAGGCTTCTTTATCCAAGGTGTAGGAAAACGTGATGTATGGGCGGGTGGAGCCACAACAGTTCCGGGATGGAGACCAGCAGAAGCGTGGTATGCTCATCAAATGGATTATTGGTCAGTAGACAACACAGATGCATTCTATTACCGTCCGACAGATCAAGCACAGAGTAATGCGTCGTTAAACCATATGCCACAAACAAGGTATCTTTTGGATATGTCATACGTACGATTGAAAAATTTGACGTTTGGCTATACACTTCCCGCAGCTGTAGTTGAACGCGCGAAACTTTCGAAGTTCCGTATTTTCTTTTCGGGAGAAAATTTGTTTGAATTGGATAACTTGAATGTTCCAATTGACCCTGAGACAGACTACACAGAAAATAATAAAAATGATAAGAACTCTTTCGGAAGATCGTATCCTTATCGTAGAACATATTCCTTGGGACTTCAATTAACTTTTTAGATATGAAACTATTTAAATATATAGCTATTGCAGGTGTTTTATCACTATCATCCTGCTCTAAAGACTTTTTAGGAGATGATTTTTTGACTAAGGATCCATTAGATCAGCTCACTGACCCTGCTTTTTGGGCTTCCGAAAATAATATCCGTACCTATACCTATGGCTTTTACTATTCCTATTTTAAAGGCTACGGGCAAGGATTCGGCTGGGGAAAATATTTTTCTGGGCAAGCATTAAATGATGATTTTGCACCGCAAACTCCGGCAGAGTTTATAATTAATGTTCCAACTTCAGGAGGAGGATGGTCGCCAGCCTTACCTGCAATCCAAGACCCCACGAAAACAACGTCGTATTATTCACGTATCCGTAAAGCAAACCATTTTATAGAGAGTGTGCCGAAATCTGAATTAGCGGAAGAGGTGCAAAACCATTGGTCGGGAATTGGTCGTTTTTTTCGTGGATTAGAGTACGCTAATTTTGTCAATGCTTTCGGAGATGTACCCTATATTGATCATGTTCTTTTGGAAGATGACCCTGATCTTTATAAGCCTAGGGACTCACGAATCCTAGTGATGGACAAGGTTTTGGAAGATTTTAAGTTTGCGGCTGAGCATGTTCGCGCAGTCGACGGGCCGAACCAGCAAGCTGTTAATAAATATGTTGTATTGGCGTACATGTCAAGAGTGTTCTTATTCGAGGGGACATGGTTAAAGTATCACAATGTTGATCAAACGAAAGCAAAAGAGTATTTAGAAGCATCTAAATGGGCGGCAGAGCAAATTATGGACGCTGGTGCATTTAATATATCTAATGATTACCGTGCATTGTTCACTTCCGAATCGTTAAAAGGAAATTCTGAGATCATCATGTTCAAGGAATATGTCGAAGGGATTCTTCAGCATAGTTTAATGTCGTATAATAATTTAGAATCGCAGTCTGGGATGTCGAAGAACGCAGTCGATTCTTATTTATTGTCGGACGGACTTCCGATTGGGCTGTCTGGAAGATATGTCGGTGATAAAACAGTTAAGGACGCTTTGACTAATAGAGATGGTCGGATGCTCCAAACAGTTGTTCCACAAATACGATTAATGAATATTGTTTCTAACTATTCTTCTTCTGGATATTCGTCACATAAATTTCTAAACGAGAGTCTAAAGGACGCCGTGACCGGGTCTGGTCAATTGAATATTACTGATGCGCCAATAATTCGTTATGGCGAGGTCTTGATGAACTATGCGGAAGCAACTGCAGAGCTAGGGACATTGACTACTGAAGATCTTAACAAGTCCATTAATTTGCTGCGTAAACGTCAAGGTGTGGGTATGCCCGCCTTAGAAGTTATTGGCGGGAATCCTGCTGTTAATGGTAAAGTATACGATGATCCGGCTCGTGATGCAACCGTATCGAGCCTTATTTGGGAAATCAGACGTGAACGCAGAACAGAGTTGATGTTTGAAGGTTTCCGTCTTGATGATCTGCGTCGTTGGAAGAAACTGGAGTATGCAGACACTGACAAAAATCCAACAATTAATAGAGGAGCTTATATCGTAAAAGCAGATTATAACGAGAGTACGTTAAAAGGAATTTATATCGATGGCACGTCGGCAGGTTATATTATACCATCGAACTCTAATAAAAGGACGGTGTCGGAAAAATATTATCTCGATCCCATTCCATTAGATCAAATTTCGTTGTACAAACAAAACGGTGTTGACTTGGAACAAAATTTCGGATGGTAAAATGTTTTGATTAAGATTTCGAGATAATTGGGATTTCGAGTCAAGGTCATGTTACATGGTTGACTGTACTAATTAAATAAAGAACACGCATTTATGCGTGTTTTTTATTTAAACAGGTTTAAACATTGATAAAACCTCATAACCATTTGGATTTCAGTAAAAGTTAATTATATTAGTGCATGTTTTCGCGTTGTTCGTCATTACTCTCGAATCAATGGGTGAACTGAATTATGAAATAGTAGCCAGTACTAACTAATTAACTTAATTTATTATGAGAAAATCATTACTATTTTCTTTGGCTTTAGGAATGGTATTTTCTACCCAGCATGAATATGCACATGCTGTCGGAAGAGATGCTTTTTTTAGAGCAGCGCTTTCACTGAGCGACTCGCTTAGTCAAGACGCAGTACGAGGAGTTGTTTCCAATACGAACGGTCCCCTTCGCGGGGTTACTGTTAGCGTTGTTGGATCGTCTACCTCTACACAGACCGATGTCGCCGGGCGATTTTCAATCTCAGCGCCGCGTGGAAGTACTCTACGCTTTTCCAGCGTTGGTTACAAAACTATCTCGATGCCCGTAAATTCCGGTGTTGTTAACGTTACGCTTCAGGCGACCGAGGGCACGCTAGAGGAGGTTCTAGTTACCGCGGAATTCGGGATGAAACGTACCAGTCGCGCAATTGGTTCCTCAGTGCAGCAAATCGACGGCGCAACAATTTCCGAATCGGGTCGTGAATCCTTTATTTCCGCGCTCGCGGGCCGAGTTCCAGGGTTAAACGTGACCTCAACGAGTGGATCCCCTGGCGCCTCCACGACCGTGGTTTTACGAAACATTACGTCGATATCAGGGAATAATCAACCGCTATATGTCGTAGATGGTGTGCCTATGAATAATTCCACCTTCGATCCATTAGGGGGAATGGCCGGAAGCGGATCAGACACTTATTCAGTCCGTAATTTAGATTTTGCTTCGCGGGGAAACGATTTCAACCCAGAGGATATCGAATCACTAACGGTTTTAAAAGGAGCGGCAGCGGCGGCGCTCTACGGATCGGATGCGTCAAATGGAGCTATCATCATTACGACCAAAAAAGGGCGCGCTGGTAAAGGGAGGGTTAATTACAGTAATTATTTTAAGTGGGAGAATCCTTATGGTTACCCAGACATGCAAACTAAATATGCAAACGGAAACTTTGGAACTACGAATTATTATTACACCTCCAAGTTCGGAGGCCTGTATCCAGAAGGGATTCAACAATATGATAACATCTCCTCAATCTTACAAACGGGATTTTCACAAAGGCATAATGCCTCCGTTGAGGCAGGGTCCGAGAAGGCAACTATACGAGCGAGCTTCTCATTTCTAGATCAGGACGGCGTAGTAAAAACAACGGGGTTTGATCGAACAAATTTAAGTTTAGCGGGGCAAGCTCAGGTAACCGATTGGCTGAAATTCGAAGGATCAGTTCAATATACCAAGACGGGAAACAGTAAGGTGTTAAGAGGTACCGATGGCCCCTTATATCGTGCTATGTTATGGCCAATGGTCGATAATATGGCGAATTATTTAGCGGAAGATGGGAGTCATATGAAGATTCCTGATTATTACCTGGATGAGGATTTACTTAATCCATTATTCGCTTTAAACAAAAATAAGTTTTATGATAAGTCTGACCGAGTGCTGAGTAATGTAGCATTGAACTTTACGCCAGTTAAAAACGCGTTTTTTCGAGCGCAGGTAGGCTGGGATGTCGGGATGCAAACTTATGAGACATCGAATCACCCTTATTATGCGAATAGAAATGCAGGTATCGGAGAATACAATTTAGTGCAATCAAATTTTTCTGATCCAACCATCAATCTAATCGCTGGTTATAATAATAAGTTTTTTGAGGATAAATTTTCGTTCTCAGGCCAACTGGGCTATCACCAGGTTGAAAATGCTATTACTCGGTCGGCAGCCAATGGAAACGGATTTATTGTGCCTGATTTTCAATCGATAAATAATACGGATCCAGAGACGCAAACTTCATCACAACGTAATACCAAAAGAAGGATTCAGGCGATTTCTGCGCAAATGGAGTTTGGCTATAATAACATTGCATTTATTACTTTAAGAGGTCGTAATGACTGGTCGTCAACCTTGCCAGTAAATAACAACCGGTACTTTTATCCGGCGATCGAAGGCTCCTTTATAGTGTCTGATCTTCCTTTTATGAAAAATGTCCCGGTGATCAATTATTTTAAAATTCGAGGATCAATAGCGCAAGTTGGGAAGGATGCTGGGCCGCTTGAAATTGATCCGCAACTGGAACCAACGGAATTATCTGGAGGGGGATTTAAGTATGGGTTCACAGGTCCAAATCCAAATCTGCGCCCAGAAATGACCACCGCGCATGAAGCGGGATTAGATTTACGGTTGTTTAACGACCGCGTGAATGCTAGTTTCAGTTATTTCACCACAAAGAATGATGATCAGATTGTGAAAGGGTTTCGCTTGAGTTATGCGACAGGTTTTGTCCTAAACAACATGAATGTCGGCGCGTTTAAAACCAAAGGTTGGGAGGCTTACATAGACGCTGATATTGTTAAAAAACCAAATGGTTTAACGTGGAACGTTGGTCTGAATGCTTCGAGGGGAACTTCTAATGTGGAATACTTGCCAGAGAATGTTACCGAATATTATAATGCGTACACCTGGAACTCGGGGAATATCCGTAACGGCATCATGGTTAATCATCCGATTACGACCCTGACTGGTTTGGCATACGAGCGTAATGACGCAGGAGACATACTTATTAGTCCTACGACCGGACTTCCTGTAGTGAGTTCAAAATGGTCTGTCATTGGCGATCGTGAACCTAAACTTCGTTTTGGTGCTACGACAGCCTTAAGCTATAAGAATATGCGCCTATCTGCTCTATTTGCAGGGCGATTAGGAGCGACCGTCGTAAATGGGACTAAGCGCACTATGATGCAAAATGGAACAAGTTGGGAGTCGGTTGACCTGCGAGAGAGTGGGCCTTTTGTGTTTGACGGTGTTTTGCGTGACGGTAACGAGAATAGTGAAAATCCCACTAAAAACAATGTTTCTGTGGACTATAGGATATACGGCGCTACCATTTTCACTGGATTTGATGAAGATTGGCTGGAGAAGGACGTCAATTATGTGCGTCTACAAGAATTACGCTTTTCGTACCGGCTTCCAAGCTCCTTCTTGAGTAGATCCAAGGTGATTTCGGGAATGGATGTCTACGTGGTTGGCAATGACCTGCTTACCTGGACAAATTATTCGGGTATCGATGCTGTGGGGAATACGGTTTCTGCCGCAGCTGGAGGTACCGGAGGAGAAGGATACGACGTATGGTCCTTGCCAAACCCTCGCGGTTTTTCGGTGGGATTAAGTTTAACATTGAACTAAAGATATAAAAAGCCATGAAAAGGATTTTAATATATGTATTTCCATTATTTCTGCTGCTGACAGGGTGCGAGAAATATTTAGATGTGAATAAGAATATTGATGCGCCAGCCGAAGTTGATGGGTACCTTTATTTAGCGAACATTACGCAACAATATAACGGTATATATTTAGATATTCGTGCGATAGCACCAATGACCCAGATGATGGGAACCAACGTAGCAGCTTATGTGAGTTTTGCTGGTCATTATTTTCCGGAGGGAAGTGATGCTGGTGGGGAAGTATGGCGAATGGCCTACTGGAACCAAGGAATGAATTTGGAGAATATGATCAACCAGTCTATCGCTGCTGAAGAGTGGACCCTAGCAGGTATTGGCTACGCCATGAAAGCTTTCAGTTGGGATCTGATGACCAAGATTCACGGAGAACTTCCAATGGAGGATGCTTTTGTTCCTGAATTATTGTCGCATGATTATGATTATCAAAAAGATATTTACCCGCAGGTTCGTGAATGGGCCAGGACGGCGATCGAACTGCTCGAACGCCAAGATGATCATGCCTATGGGAGCAAGATAAGCGACAATGATTTCATTTATAGGGGCGATAAGGAAAAGTGGATTAAGTTTGCTTATGCGATAATCGTAAGGAATCTAGCGTCACTTTCCAATAAATCTGATTTTACTTCCGCTTACGCTCAGGAACTGATCGAAGCTGCCGGTAAGTCCTTTCAGAGTCCTGCTGACGACGCTACAGTGACCATAAATGGGGGATCGCAATCTGCACCCTATATAGGCTATAATAACTTCTGGGGAACGGCGCGCGCTAACCTCACGTATAATTATTTTCAACATGAGTGGGCTGTTCAAGTGATGACTGGGACAGTTCCGGTGTATGATCCTGCTACCGGCGATAAAATTCCAACAGATGGTAACCCCT
>NZ_JABMCQ010000091.1 GCF_013179575.1 Sphingobacterium shayense
GGCGAACTAACATGCTTCATCGTACGTATTGGGAAATCTGTCAAGGAAAAAAAATAATTTTTAAATTCATCAAGACTCTTTTCCATAGAGAAAACACTTGAAGAAGATTGATCTAATAGAAACGCATCCTCCAAAGACTCGAATTGACTGTAGTGAAAATTTAAGAATGAAACGAAATAAAGTAAATCGGTATCGTTAAACGTTCGATGTTTAAATCCTAAAAGCTGCTTAAGGTCACTATCATGGTGGCCACGAATGAATTCAGCCGGATGACCATCAAACCGATCGATTAATTCTTTACATTTGTTGACGATCGTTTTTCGCTGCCCCCACGCTAAAATAGAAGCAAAAAAACCCATAATCTCAATATCCTGTTGATTCGTGAAAAGATGCGGGATACAGATAGGATCGTTCTCAATAAACGATGGTGTGTTAAATGCTTCTACTTTTCGGTCTAAAAAGTCTTTAATATCAAAATCTGCCATTTCCTGAAGTAAGTCGCGTATACGTATAAAAAACTTGTGTATTTGAATGTGGTACTTAGCTTCATTAAAAAATAGAGGCTAGTTTTCGGAAAGATAGTACTATGATCTGACAATCGCGAAACCCAACAAATTTTGTGGTACCTTTGTTCCAAAATTAAACAATATGTCGCATTCCCCACAAAAGAAATCACTCCATCCACGAAATTTACATGGAAACGGTTATGACCTAAGAAAACTCGTAACTAAGAATCCTGCCCTCAAAGAATATATAATACTCACACCGGGAGGAACGGAATCGATTGATTTTGGGGACCCAGATGCTGTTTTTGAACTTAACAAAAGTATACTACAAAAGTATTATGAAATTGAGCATTGGTCGATCTTAAAAAATAGTCTTTGTCCGCCCATACCAGGGAGAGCGGACTACATTCATCATCTAGCGGATCTACTTGCAGAGGACAACAATGGAGTTATCCCTAAAGGCAAAAATATCAAAATCCTAGACATAGGAACAGGTTCTTCCTGTATCTATCCTATACTTGGACAAAGACTATATCAATGGACTTTTGTAGGTACTGACATAGATATAAATGCGATTCAACACGCACAGTCTATCTTGAAAAACAATGTAAACTTGAAGAAAAATATCGATTTACGTTTTCAAGAAGAAAAAGAGAATATATTTACAGGGATTATAGAAAAATCTGACCGTTTTCACGCCGTTGTATGTAACCCACCTTTTTTTAAATCGCGAGAAGATAATTGGTCGAAATCGACTAAGAAGTTCCACAATCTTAACAAAAAACCATCAGCCATACCTGTCCAAAATTTCGGTGGACATCCGAATGAGCTTTGGTGTGAAGGAGGTGAACGTCAATTTGTGCGTACGATGATTTATCAGAGTATGGAGTACAAAGACCAGTTAGGCTGGACAACCTCGCTATTATCCGATAAAGATAATATAAAACCACTTGTCGCAATTTTGGAATATCACAAAGCAGCTCATGTAAAAATAATTCCAATGACACAAGGGAATAAGACTATTCGTATACTTGCCTGGAAGTGGAATTAATATAGAGCATTATTAATAAAACAGACGATCAAAATTGACCGTCTGTTTTATTAAATTACTTAATTATTTGCTGAATCTCTGCTATAATTCGATTTGCGGTATCCTCTGCGTCTTGCTGTGTCGGACCTTCAGAATAGATACGGATAATCGGTTCTGTATTTGACTTGCGTAAATGAACCCATGTATCTGCAAAATCTATCTTCAAACCATCGATCGTGCTGTGCTCTTCATCTTTATATTTCTCTTGCATTGCAGCTAACAAGCCATCGATATCCAAATTCGGTGTTAAGGTAATTTTATTCTTAGACATATAATACTGGGGCAAGCTCGCGCGATACGTAGAGGCAGTAACACCCAGTTTTGCTAAATGACTTAAGAAAATAGCTACTCCCACCAATGCGTCTCGACCGTAGTGTGAGTCTGGGTAAATTACTCCTCCATTGCCTTCTCCGCCGATAACAGCGTCCACTTCCTTCATTTTAGTAACAACATTTACTTCACCTACCGCTGCCGCGTAATAGTTTCCTCCATGTTTATGGGTTACGTCGCGAAGCGCACGTGTGGAAGATAAATTTGAAACTGTGTTGCCGGGTGTTTTAGAAAGAATATAATCCGCAACACCGACCAATGTGTATTCCTCACCAAAAAGCTCACCGTTTTCCATCATGAACACCAATCTGTCTACATCTGGATCTACCGCAATTCCAAGGTCGGCACCGTTGCTTATAACAGCATCGGATAAATCTGTCAAATGCTCCTTTAAAGGCTCAGGATTGTGCGGAAATTTACCATTGGGCTCACAATGAATCTTATAGATGGTCTCAACACCCAAAGCTGTCAGCAAAGCTGGAATAAAAAAGCCGCCTGTACTATTCACTGCATCTACCGCTATTTTAAAATTAGCGGAACGGATAGCTTCAACGTCAACAATCGGTAAAGCTAACACAGCGTCAATATGTTTTTGTAGATATGATTCGTCACTACGCTCAGTCCCAAGCTCCTCTACCTGAGAAAAATCAAACTCTAAACTTTCACCAAGCCGAAGAACTTCTTGTCCTTCCAAATCACTTATGAACTCTCCTTTACTATTTAGAAGTTTCAAGGCGTTCCATTGTCCCGGATTATGAGAAGCTGTTAAAATTATTCCTCCGGCAGCATTTTCCATCGGCACCGCCAGCTCAACCGTTGGTGTAGTTGAAAGCCCTAAATTAATAACATTTGCTCCGATACTTTGTAAAGTACCAACGACCAAATTGCTAACCATTTCGCCAGATTCACGCGCATCGCGTCCAACAACAATCGTTTTACTATCCGAGCTGCCTAATAGGATCCGTCCGAAAGCTGCAGTAAATTTAACAATATCAATTGGGGTAAGACCGTCTCCCGCCTTGCCGCCAATCGTCCCTCGAATACCTGAAATCGATTTTATAAGCGTCATATATATTCCTTTTTCAGGTAAAAATAGCTTTATAGAACAAATATTCCTATAAAACTTTCACATTTACCAGTAAAGATGTACTTTCGTTGCAACACTGTTTCATTTAGAAAATATAGTTAATGTTGCTTATTTTTCTTTATTTTTAAAAACGTAAAAAAACATCTACACAACATATGTGGAATCAACTTGTTCAATTTGACCAGGATCTTTTTCTGGCGGTCAACCAAGGGTTGAGTAATCCCTTTTTCGATTGGCTGTTACCAATCCTCCGAAACCCCTATACATGGGCTCCTCTATACCTTTTTCTCATTATTTTCTTCATTAAACATTACGGGAAAATGGGAATCTTCGTTGTTCTGTTCACATTAGCAAATTTTGGAATTTCTGATGCCGTTTCCTCACATGTAATAAAGAAAAACGTCAAACGAATCCGTCCATGCAATGATTTAGTCTTTAAAAACGAAGTGAATATTCGTGTGCGTTGCGGTTCTGGGTATAGCTTTACCTCTTCTCACGCAACAAATCATTTTGCGATGGCCTTTTTCTGGATAGTACTTTTTCGACGACGCTGGAAACATGTTTTATGGCTCGCGATAACATGGGCAACACTGATCAGCGTCTCACAAATCTATGTTGGTGTGCACTACCCCCTAGACATTCTTGCCGGATCTGCACTTGGCATATTAATAGGCATTGGCGTGGGTCTTCTTTTTAAGCGATTTTTCCCTTCTTTTTTTAACAGCATAGATTCTCCTCAGCAGGCTTCTGTATGAACTCGTACCTAATTGTTACCATATTATTTATTTCGGCCTTTGTCGCTGGATTAACCGTTTTTTTCGTGAAAAGGGACAATACATCATTGCTGAAGCTTATCTTATCCTTTAGCGGTGCATATCTATTCAGCATCACTGTATTACACCTAATACCACACGCGTATATTAGTAACAGTACCAGCCCCGAAATTATCGGTCTCTATATACTTGGTGGATTTTTATTTCAGTTGGTCTTGGAACAATTCTCTCAGGGTATTGAACATGGCCATATACATCACCATGATCACGCCGTTTTTCCGCTAGGCATTATGATCAGCCTTTGTCTCCATGCTTTCTTGGAGGGCATGCCGCTTGCTGCGGGTCACCAGTCTGAGCTCGTATTTGGCATCGCTATTCATCATATTCCTGCAGCATTTGCATTGGGCAGTTTGCTAATAAACACACGCCTATCACGATCAAAAATAACATTTTTCGTATTTATATTTGCAGCGATGACACCTTTGGGTTTTGTCACCAGTAAAGGGATTAGCGAAGGAGATATTGGTAATATCGCAAAATATTTTGATAAAATAATGGCAATTGTTATCGGAATCTTCTTACATATTTCAACGACAATCCTTTTTGAATCAGGATCTGCCGATCATCATAAATTTAATCGCAAAAAATTAGTAGCCGTATTATTGGGAGTCGTTGTTTCACTTTTTAACTTCCTGTTCGAAGATGGTCATGACCACGCACACGAAAGTGACAATACACATCAAATTGAACAACATGATAATCACGACCACGGAGACAAACATGATCACGCGCATTAGCTATTTTCGATTCCGATGACTTGTGGTCGGAACTTATTCACTCATAAGCTGTGCAAAAATACGGTTATATGTTTGGACAATATTGCATATGAGAGAAGAAAATGAACGATCTTCCTCTTGATTGATATGTTGGAACATGGATTATGTGTCTAAAAATTATGGAGACACTGTACACAAAAGATCTCCGATTTTCAGTAGAAAACCGTAATAACTTACTAGAATTCTGACTCGGAAACGAGAGGAGGTGTTAATGTCTAAAAATGGTGTTTATTAAGGACGTTTCCGAAATAGAGGGCATCTGTTAACAAGCACTCGTCGGCGTGATATGCTATCATCAAAGCCACCCTATCCTTTGCGCTATCTCAATGTCTATCCGGGTACTTTATTAAGAAGGTCGCTCAACAATAGAGCTTGGCCTTCACTAAGATTATTCAACAGTAGATCGTTTAACATCGCACCATACTCAATACCCTCGAAATCAAGACCCTACTGTGTTAAATATAAATATCGGTGTGTTGTTCATCATACATGAACGCAAAAGTTTGTTAGTCGTCGGCTTCGGTAACTGACCACTCTGTATCCGCAGAGCATTAAAACACTGTAACGTGTTATCTGATTTAACCGCCCGCTTTTCCGAACTAAGACTTAACCAACTTGACGTAAAAAGAATATTAACAGTAAATTTGTGCCAATCATTCGTAAATTTCATTACTTTAACTTCGTCCTCTATTCTCATTTATTTAAGATTTAAACAAAAGTGTGACATCGACAAGACCGTAGAACAATTCTAAATTAGCTATCTTTGGATTCAAATAAAATTGATCGAGATACGAATACATATTTTAAAATCTTTTAACACTACAAATGCAAGAAAGTTTCAAATTGGATGCCCTGAGAGTCGGAGAAGTTGCAACAATTAGGTCGGTCGATAACAAAGTTGTGCCATCAAAATTTTTTGAGTTAGGCCTTTTACCTGGAACCACAATCGAGATAAAACACAAAGCTCCGTTTAGCGGTCCTATTGGACTTCACATCCATAGCTCTAACACATTAGTGGCTATCCGTAAATCAGAAGCAGCACATATTTTTGTAAGCAAGTAACTATGAATAACCCCATTATAGCGCTATTGGGTAACCCCAATGTCGGTAAAACATCTTTATTTAACCGCATCACCAAACTTCATCAAAAGGTAGGAAATTATCCTGGGATTACCGTCGAAAAAAGAGAAGGCTCCCTTAAAGCAAATGGTAAGAATTACACAATAGTGGATCTACCAGGTACCTATACCCTATTCCCTACCTCGCTAGATGAAGAAATTGTGTTTAACACACTCGCCGATAAAAACAATAAATATTATCCGGATCTCGTTGTTGTCGTGGGTGAACCAAACAATCTCGCGCGCTCAATTATATTGTATCAACAAGCACGTGAACTTGGTCTACAGGCAATTTTCGTCATCAATATGATTGATGAGCTAAGCGCAAAGGGCATAAACATCGATTATAATAAATTGGAGGCTTTTTTGCGTTGTAAAGTGTACACAACCGACGCTCGCAACGGCAAAGGGATTAAGGAACTTATTACTGCATTCGATGATCGCCCTGGCGCATACGTTGGAAATTTCAATATTGATCCGAAATACCTCGCGCCAATACAGGAAGCAAAAGCTTTGTTCCCCCTTCTTACGGAATATCAGACATGGCAATACCTCGTACAAGATAAAGTTAGTTTTCTTTCGAAAGAACAACATAATTCCATCCTCAAAATACGCGAGAAACACAACCTGTCCGCAAATGACCTGCAGAAACACGAAGTATTAATACGTCATAAATTGGTCGATGAGCAGACAGCGGCTTTCATTAATAAGATTGAAAATCAACATTTAAACAAAACAAACGCAATAGATAAATTTCTGTTGCACCCAATTATCGGATATATAATCTTCTTTTTAATATTATTTTTCACATTCCAATTAGTGTTTACACTATCTACGCCAATAATGGATTGGATTGATGAAAATTTCTCTGCCTTGGTGAATTACACTTCTACTATTCTACCCGAGGGCCCGATCTCGGACCTTATTACACAGGGGATCCTTGCCGGTATTGGTGGAATAGTGATTTTTATTCCTCAAATCGCCATTCTGTTTTTGTTAGTGTCACTAATGGAAGAAACAGGATATATGAGTCGAGTTGTATTCTTAATGGATCGATGGCTAAGGCCTTACGGTTTAAACGGTAAATCCGTAATCCCTCTTATTTCGGGAATAGGTTGTGCCGTCCCCGCCATCATGTCTGCTCGAAATATTGAGAACACAAAAGAACGGTTACTGACCATGTTGGTAACACCATTTATGACCTGTGCAGCACGTCTGCCGATATATATTGTACTTATCGGTTTAGTGATTCCTAATGAGTCGTTTTTAGGATTTGGTCTGCAAGGTTTAGTCCTGACTTTACTTTATATATTAGGTGTAGTAGCGGCGCTAGTATCTGCCTGGATATTAAACTACGTGATCAAAAACGAACATAGAAGCTTTTTAATATTTGAACTTCCTTCATACAAGTCTCCCGATTGGAAAAACGTTGTAACGAACATTTGGGATAAAACTTCAAGTTTTATATTTGGTGCTGGTAAAATAATTTTGGCAATGTCTGTCGTGTTATGGGTGCTAGGAAGCTTTGGTCCCAATGACAAATTCAGCGAAGCTGAAAGATATGTTGTCCAGGCCAATCCTAATTTGAGTGACCATCATCTTGAAGAAGAGGTAGCTTCATTTAAACTCGAGCACTCGTTTCTTGGTTATATTGGAATGGGAATCGAGCCTATAGTTGAACCTCTTGGATATGACTGGAAAATGGGAATTGGTTTGGTTTCGTCTTTCGCCGCACGTGAAGTATTTGTAGCGACTATGGCCACGGTCTATAGTTTAGGAGAGGACATCGATATTGAAGACGAAACTCAAAAGGAGACTTTATTTAGCCGAATGCGATCAGAAACAAATAGAAATACAGGTTTACCCGCTTACAATCTAGCCTCGGGCGTATCATTATTACTGTTTTACGCGTTTGCGATGCAATGCATGAGCACCATCGCCACAGTCAAAAGAGAAACGGGATCATGGAAATGGACAATCTTCCAAACGGTCATGATGACAGGAGTCGCTTATGTATTTGCATTTATTGCATACCAAACTCTAAAATAATATAATTATGGAACTTTACATTCAATATGGAATTATCGGAATTATCTTTATCGTAGCGTCCATTTTTCTTGCAAAAAGAATGTTCCCTTCTAATCAAAAAGGGGGGTGCTCCAAAGGATGTGGATGTGGAATAGCCGTAACTGAGAATCAAAAAAAGTAGCCTTGAGCTACTTTTTTTTTCCCTATTGTGGAATCATGCTCTTTGCTGCATCCGTTGTGAAAAATAAAGAGCATGAAAAATAAACGTTCCTTTCTGGTAGTTGTCGGAGCTATATTGACCACGACTACTTTCGCACAAGATCATCTGCAAGTAAAAACCGATTTAGAAAATGTCACTGTCTTTACAAACAGCGCTGAATTAAACCACAAAGCCTCTGTTAACTTACCTACGGGAAGCAGTGAAATTATTTTCACACATGTCGCCTCCGATATCGATGAGAATACGATTCAGATCGGATCGAACGCTGCGGTAACCATCTTATCCGTTCGATACACTAAAAACTATATTACCCAAACTAATAAAACAGAGGAATATATCAAATTCGAGAACATCTTTAAAAAAGAAAAAAATAAGTTGATCGAATTAGAGAATGCTAAAGAAACGGAAGAATCTGTCCTGAAGCTTTTAGAGAAAAACCAAAAAATATCATCAGAGAATTCTGGCACAACCGTGGCCGAGTTAATAAGGATGACAGAATATTACCAACCGAAATACCTTAAGGTAAAAAATAACATCAGTAGAATTGAAGAAAATATAGTTTTACAAGCACCGATTGTGCAAAATGCCAAAGACCAGCTGGAAGAACTCAAAGGCCAAACATTGGCTGCCGGTGGACAACTCGTCGTACAAGTCATGAACACCAATGCAGGAATAAAACCTTTCACGATTGCTTACCTCGCCTCCAGCGCCGGATGGAACGCAACATACGACATACGCGCAGATGATTTAAATGGGCCGGTGCATATTATTTATAAAGCGAATGTATCCCAAAATACGGGTGTGGATTGGAATAATGTGCGACTCCGCTTGTCCTCGGGTAACCCATCTCAAGGAGGAATTCTACCGGTACTTCAACCATGGCAATTATACTTCAACCAACCATTCACAGGGTATATTGGGCGAGAGTCAACGCAGATTCTCGACGAAGTAAGCGTAGTTTCAAATATAAAAAGGTCAGCTGCAAATATTAAAATGTCATCCCCGCCAGTCGTACAAACCGAAAATCAAATGCATACTTCATTTGATATCGAGCTCCCTTATACGATCATTTCGAACGGCAAAAAGCATGCTGTAGTTCTACGCGAGTACCAGACCCCTGCGAGCTATAAATATGTCTCTACTCCACGAGTCGATCAAGATGTGTACTTAACTGCCGAACTCACGAATTATGAGAAACTGAATCTTATACCCGGTGAATCAAATATTTTCGTCGAGAATACGATGGTTGGAAGAACCTATATAGATCCCAACAACACTTCTGACACCCTACAATTAAGCATGGGGCGTGACAAGCTAATACAAGTGAAACGCGAATTAATTAGCGAACTTTCTCAAACAAAAGTGTTTGGAAACAACAAAACACAGCGCTACACCTATGAAATCAGTTTAAAAAACAACAAGAAAATTCCCATTTCAGTTAAAATAAATGACCAATATCCACTTTCAACCGACAAAGCAATGGAAATTGAATTATTGGATAGAGATGGAGCAATTGTAAATTCACAAACCGGAATTCTCACGTGGGATATCGATTTGGCTCCCGGAGAAACAAAGAAAGTAAAATTTTCGTATTCAATTAAGTTTCCTAAAAACAAGCTTATTTCACATTATTAACACATTTATAGGTCTTCATAGTCAAGCTTTTGTAGCCAATTCCGTTGTGCTACGAAAGCTTGACTACATCTCCATCCCTAAATAGTTTTTGGCCAAAGAACTTTAATATACATTAGTAATTATTGTGTTGCACATTATTTACGTGGAGACTTAACTCTGATTGTCACTTAAGTTTTTCTTGAAAAACAGGATAATATTCCATTAGAAACATCTATCTTGCCATTAATTTTTAAATCGATAAGAATTAAAACAAATTGAAAACAGATACCACTGAAAATAAATCACTTAAACGAGGGCTTAGTAATAGACATATTCAATTAATAGCACTTGGAGGAGCGATCGGCACGGGTTTGTTCCTTGGCGTAGGACAAGCGGCCATTTTAGCGGGACCTTCCGTGATTTTAGGGTATGCGATAGCTGGAATTATTGCATTCTTTATTATGCGACAACTCGGTGAAATGGTTGTGCATGAACCCGTATCGGGTAGTTTCAGTTTTTTCGCAAATAAATATTGGGGGCCTTTTGGAGGCTACGCGTCGGGATGGAATTATTGGGTTCTCTATTTGCTCGTCAGTATGGCAGAGCTCACAGCGATTGGACATTATGTTCAATTTTGGTGGCCCGAGATCCCCTTATGGATCTCAAGTTTGTTTTTCTTTATTGTCATCAATGCCTTAAACTTAGCGTCTGTAAAAGTCTACGGAGAGACAGAGTTTTGGTTTTCCATTATCAAGGTAATCGCCATAATAGCAATGATATTCTTTGGGTCCTATTTATTAATTACAGGAAACGGAGGCGAACATGCAACGCTGAAAAACCTTACCAACGACGGTGGTTTTTTCCCAAAAGGATGGTTAAGTTCCACAGAAGATGGTTCGTTCCAAGGTTTGCTAGCTGCCTTAGTAATGATTATGTTTTCTTTCGGAGGGCTTGAACTGGTCGGTATAACTGCGGCTGAAGCAGAAAATCCAGAAAAAAATATTCCAAAAGCGACTAACCAAGTGTTATGGCGTATTTTAATATTCTATATAGGCTCGTTGGTTATTTTATTTTCGCTCATGCCTTGGCGAAGTATGACCCCAGAGACCAGTCCCTTTGTTGAGGTGTTTGCCACTCTTAAAGGTATGCAATTCGAGCTTTTAGGATCGACATATTACTTCACGAATATCATTGCAAACGCTCTGAATCTCATTGTGCTCACCGCGGCATTATCTGTATATAACAGTTGTGTTTACAGTAATTCACGAATGCTTTACGGTTTAGCCGAACAAAAAAATGCACCAAGATTTTTGACAAAACTCAATAAAAATCACTCTCCTATCAACGCTATCCTCGTCTCCGCAGGGTTGGTTGCAGTATGTATTGTTGTCAACAAAATAGTTCCTGAAAAAGCTCTTGAAGTATTGATGAGTCTAGTTGTCTCTTCACTCGTTATTAACTGGATCATGATCTGTTTAACACATCTTTTTTTCAAAAAACAAATAGGGTTGAATAATGAAAAATCGTTATTTCCGTCCCTTTTTTATCCGATAACCAATTATATTTGCTTGCTATTTCTACTAGGTGTGCTGATAATGATGTGGTATACTGGATTAAAGATATCTGTTGAATTAATCCCTGTTTGGTTGATACTCCTATACGTCTCCTATCTACTGGTACAACGTAACAAAATCAAATAAAACGTATAATACTGTATTCGAAAGCGAAAAAAAAGCGTGATGTTAGTCACGCTATTCGGCCCATTTTATGACAGACCGTATTTTATACCCAAAATAAAGTTAATTATCTCTTATTCATCGTTATAATTCCAATTTATTAGCTTTTCTTGTAATATTCTTGAGATCTTGTTAAAATATCTCTTTTGTTTATATCCCATCACCCATTGAACTCCTTGTGTCGCATTGGTACAAAATATTTCGTCGGCCTGCTTCATAATCTGGGGGTCAATCTGCGCTTCTACAACAGGAATCCCCTCGTCATTTGCCATGTCCATTACCACACGACGCATCACCCCGTCAATGCAAGCCTCGGATAAGGCAGGGGTATAAAGAGTTTTTTCGAAATACACGAAAATGTTCGAAGTCAACGCTTCACATAAAAATCCTTCTTGGTTCAAAATAAGTACCTCATCGAAAGCATATTTTTTCTTATGAACTCCCGCCAATACGTAGATCAGTGCATTATTAGATTTCACATGTGAGAGATCGCTGAAGGGTTTCTTCACATCGGTAAAAAGATCAATAATCAACCCCATCTTTTTGTCCCGTAGGGATGTAGGTATTTGTGATAACTGGATACAAAAAACAGGTTTGTTCGTCTCCGGCGAGTAAAGTCCCCCTCCGGCTCTAAATACACTGAAACGAACACGCAACTGCTGACCAATAACATTGTTCTTTCTGGCTAATTCATCCACTTTTGATCGGATAAAAAAACGATCAAATTTTGTATTCTCTTCGAATTGCAACAATTGCATTCCTTTCTGCAACCTTTCAATATGAAAATCCAAGAATCGAATATCACCGTCTTTCCAAAGCATCGTTTCGAAGAGCCCATCACCATATCGCAAAGCCCTATTATCCATCGTCGCGACCGGTAAATCTGCGGCAATGATTTGCCCATCAAAATTTATATACTGTAATGACATACTATGTGTGTTCTTTAAAATTACTGATCAAGCAGGGAAGAATAGGAACGCCATTTATCAAGAACCCCCTGAAAATCTACGGGTAAAGGTACCTCAAAATTAACCACCTCTTTGCTCCGAGGATGAACAAATCCTAAATGTTGGGCGTGTAATGCTTGACGAGGCATAATCTGAAAACAATTTGCCACAAATTGCTTGTATTTGCTAAACGTCGTGCCTTTAAGTATTTTACTGCCCCCGTATAGTTCATCCGAAAATAAAGGATGTCCGATTGATTTCATATGTGCGCGTATCTGATGAGTACGACCTGTCTCCAGTGAACACTCAATCAAAGTAACATAACCAAAGCGCTCTAAGACGCGGTAATGCGTAACCGCCCACTTTCCTTTCTCGGGGTCATCATAGACATCCATCACTCGACGATCTTTTAGACTTCGTCCAATATATCCAGTCACTGTCCCATCTTCCATTAAATCTCCCCACACTAACGCTCTGTATTTTCGATTTATTGTGTGATCATAAAACTGCTTTGCTAAAACGGTCATCGCCCATTCCGTTTTGGCTATAACGAGTAGTCCGGAAGTATCTTTATCGATCCTGTGTACAAGACCAGGTCTACCAATGTTACCAGGGAGAGTAGGCAGCTTATTAAAATGAAAAGTTAAAGCATTAACCAATGTACCGGTGTAGTTGTTATACCCAGGATGAACAACCATGCCAGCTTGCTTATTAACAATCAATAATTCATCATCTTCGTAAAGAATATCTAAAGGAATATCTTCGGGGTATACCTCGGTATCGCGAGGTGGTTCAGCTAAGACTAAAGTGACTACGTCAAATGGTTTGATTTTATAACTAGCTTTTGCCAAGTTGCCGTTTACAAACACCGTTTGCGCCTCAATGGCATTCTGAATCCGGTTTCGAGAGGTATTTTCCACTCTGTTCATCAAGAATTTATCCAATCGGAGCAACGCCTGCCCTTTATCCGCTTCAATACGATAGTGCTCAAAAAGCTCTCTGTCATCCTGTTCTTGAAAATCTATTTCCTCTGCCATCACGCAAAAGTATCGAAATCCTTTAAAATCTACTAACTTTGGCGATAGTATTATGTTGGCATTTGAATTTCACAGTCCGGAACAGGAAATAATATTTCCCCTATATAAACAAAACAACATTCGTGTCTTTGTAAAAAGAGACGATCTTATACATCCGTATATATCAGGCAACAAGTGGAGAAAACTCAAACATCCTGTTAATCAAGCGAAAAAACTAGCGAAACAAACACTAGTGACTTTCGGCGGGGCGTGGTCCAACCATCTTTTAGCAACCGCTGCAGCAGGGGCAGCTTTCAATTTTAAGACAATTGGTTTTGTCCGCGGCGAAGAAGTCGACAATCCAATATTAAAGCTATGTCAAATATTTGGAATGGAGCTGATTTTTGTTTCGAGGGAGACTTATAAGAATAAACGTCTCTTATTCGATGAAAATTTCGCACTCGATCCGCAAGCGTTTTACATTGACGAAGGAGGATATAGCGAACAGGGTGCGTTAGGATGCAAGGATGTTATTGGTGAACTCACGAGAACCTATGATCAGATATACTGTGCTGGTGGCACAGGGACGACGCTTGCCGGACTACAAATGGGCATCCAAGAAAACAAACTAGAAAGCATGCTAATCGGCGTTCCTGTACTAAAAGGAGGAAACTTTCTATTGGAGGAAATTGAAAAACTAGGAATCCAGACGAGGAGTCTTCCAAAATTATTACTCGATTATCATTTCGGGGGATATGCAAAGACAACTCCAGAACTAATTTCTTTCGTTAAGAATTTCACACGACAAACAGGAATACTCGTTGAACCCACCTACACAGGCAAACTCTTTTATGCCCTACACGACCAAATCCTTCAAGGACAAATAAAACCCCACTCCACCGTACTTGCTTTGCATACAGGAGGGCTCACCGGCATCCTGGGGTTACTAGATAAGTTTTAAGGAGGAAAACCAAGATAAGCTATTCGAAAACAATCTCACCAAAGAAGTTGGGTAAATGAAAATTTGGGGTTGGATGGTCAATTCTATTCCAAGAAATAAAGTGTGCACGTGGCAGATTGTCCCCGCATTTATAAAGATTAGCGTGTCCGCTGATATTGGCGAAACTAGTAATGTCTGCCGTATGAAATACTTCAACAGGCACAGCAAGAATGATTGACCATGTTTTCGTTCCAGAAGCACTAACAACCGACGTTGCTGTTCGAACCGTTTCGATTTGTTCGGCACTGAGGCGTTTTCTTTCTGATTTAACTGAACTCCCATAACCAATCAGCCCAGTGCCCAGCGGATTAAACTCTAAATTGTAATAGGTATGTTTGTTGTCAAACGAGATAAAAAATTCGACACAACTGTCCTCCCAAACCGATTCATTGGGACGAACGTACTGCGCTTTAATAAATTCCTCTTCGACAACAAAATGGAGATACATCGTTTTATTGTCATGAGCAATCTGAAAATTAACCAAAGGCTTATAGGGATATTCTTCCGACCAGTTGACATGGGCGATATTGTACCATGGCAAGTCAAACATGCAATTCTGCATCTGAAAATAAGTAAACGTGTCGACCTCCATGTTTATTTTTTTGACTAATAGACTACTCATAATTATATAGAATTAAACACTAATGCTGTCACTTAAAATCGCCGCTAACTGCTGTTTATGCAATTCTAATTCCTGCACTAATTTAAGCTGTGCGTTTGTCCTAACCAAATTATGTGTTGGATAATGGATTTTATAATATGTGTCGCCGTTTAAATAATCCGTTAAAAAGCGAACTGCCTGCATATACGGCAAAAGAAAAACACCATGTAGAAGTGAATCTAATTCATCTTCCGTCAAAAATTCTCGCGCTTCCCTCAAATAACCTTGGGAATACGCTTCGTAGAGCGGTATATTAAGAACAACCTTCGATAAATCTTCTTCATCCTCGGCGGTGGAATTAATAATAGTGCGAATAGCATCGCCAAAATCATAGGCTACGTACCCAGGCATGACAGTGTCCAAATCAATAACACATTGCACATTATCCTGCAAGTCTAGAAGTACATTGTTAAATTTCGTATCATTATGGGTAATACGAATCGGCAATTTTCCTGCGTTTCCCATTTTCAAGATCGTACGCATAGTATCCTCTCTATCAAAAATATACGCTAGGACGTCATTTACTTCTGATACTCGCCCTGCCGCATTCTCGGAAATAGCGGCGCGCAGATTGGTCATCCTGAAATCAATATTGTGAAAGTTCGGTAAGATTTCGATCAAGCCAGTAGCATCTAAATCAGATAATTTCTTCTGAAAATCACCAAAAGCTTGGCCCCCGGAAAACGCTTGTGCTGGTGTTTCCACTATATCATAACTTTTGGTGTTCTCAATCAGAATGAACATTCTCCAAAAACTATTTTCCTCGTCCTGGAAAAACCAGTCTCCATCCTTTGTCGGAATAAGAGTCAACGTCTTTTTTTCTACGTTGGATTCCTGCCCTAGCAATATCAATTTACTCTTCAGATGGTCCAGTACGAGTTTTGTGTTAGCCATTAATCCAGCAACATTTTGAAAAATAAGGCTATTTATGCGTTGTAACAAGTAACGTTTTCCCCCTTCAACGTTAGTCGTCACACAGTAAGTATCGTTAATATGGCCAGAACCAAACCGTTCGACATTTTCTATATCTCCCTCAATTTCAAATTGATTCGCGGCATTTATCTTATCAATATTTTTATAATCAAACATTAGAAACTTTCAAAATTTAACATAATTCATGCTTATTCAATTGCAATATCATTAAATAAAATTGAAATCAAAAGAAACGAAACAACACAAACGTTTGCTCATTTTTCACCTATTTTTGTTTCCAAGAAAACGTATTAGCAAAAAGAATAATAACTCCTTTCTGCAAGAGATGTTCCCCTTTTTTCCGACTCGATAACCCATTCCAATAAAATATTTTGTATTTTAGGCTACAAAACTCCCTTTATGCTCACTGAGATTATAATTATCCTTTGCCTGATTGTTATTAATGGTATTTTATCTGCTTCTGAAATATCGATTGTATCTAGCAGGAAAGCCAGGCTGAAAGCCGCTGCTGAAACCTCCAATAACGCGAAGATTGCACTCAAATTAAAAGAAAATCCGAATCAGTTTCTCTCTACTATTCAAATAGGAATAACACTCATTGGAATATTAACGGGTTTTTTTAGTGGTGGCACGATTTCTAAATATCTAGCAGGATTTTTCAACAATGTACCGGCGTTACAAGGTTACAG
>NZ_JABMCQ010000092.1 GCF_013179575.1 Sphingobacterium shayense
CCACACACCATGACCTCTGCACCCTGCTTTTGAAGGCATAAAATATTTGATAGAGCAACTCGAGAATGTAAAATATCTCCGATAATTGCTACTTTCCGTCCTGCAACATCTCCAAATCGTTCACGAATCGAAAATGAGTCTAAAAGTGCTTGCGTAGGGTGCTCATGCGCCCCGTCTCCAGCATTTACAATCTGCGCTTCAACATGCTTACTTAAAAAGACCCCTGCCCCAGCATAGGGATGACGCATCACAATCATATCCACTTTCATGGCTAAGATATTATTGACCGTATCAATTAACGTTTCTCCTTTGCTTACCGACGAAGATGACGCCGCGAAATTGACGATATCCGCAGAAAGTCGTTTTTCAGCTAATTCAAACGATAATCGCGTCCTAGTGGAATTTTCAAAAAATACATTTGCAATCGTAATATCGCGCAAAGACGGAACTTTCTTTATAGGACGATTAAGTACTTCTTTAAAATTTGCTGCTGTATCGAGAATCAACTGAATATCGTTCTCATTCAAATCTTTAATACCTAAAAGGTGTCGTGTACTAAGTTGCTCGGTTGTTGTTGACATTTTATATAGGATTTTCTGGAGCTTCTATTTTTTTTCTGTTATCAGTACAATGCTGTCTTTATCATCAATCTCCTGCCAGCTAACAATAACTTTTTGCGAGTCGATAGAATCAACCTGTATACCGATATAATCAGGCTGGATAGGTATCTGCCTTGAAAAACGACGATCGACTAAAACTAATAACTCCATCTTTTCGCTTCGTCCAAATGACTGCATTGCATCCATAGCAGAACGAATTGTGCGTCCTGTCCACAGGACGTCATCTATTAGAATTACGTCCTTTCCATCGACGATAAAATCAATTTCAGTACTATTTGCTATAAGTGGATTTGAGCCTTTCATTCGAAAGTCATCGCGGTAGAAGGTGATATCCAGAACACCCAAGGCTATGTCCTTTCCGGTCATGATTGCAATTTCTTTCTGAATACGTTTAGCTAAATAGGTACCGCGCGGTTGAATTCCGATTAACACAGCATTGGAAAAATCGCCATGATTTTCAATCAGTTGTTGACATAGTCGTTTGATTGTAATCTGAAATTTGGCTCCTTCTAATAAAATCGATTGTTTCATTATGGGGTTGTTTGGGCAAACTTACGGTATTTTTTCGTAAAAATCCGCATCTCTGCCTTAATAAAATAGGAAAAGAGAATGGCCATCTTTCGATAGCCATTTCAGTATTTTTATTCACCTGCTTCTTGGAAGTATTGAATATATTTCTGATAAAGTTCATCGGACAACTTCTTATCCTCCGCGGAGCCGACTTGATCGAGAAGTTGCTTATACCGCTGTATCGAGGCCAGGCCAAAACGCATATTCCTGAATTCAAGATTGGATTTTGTTTCGGCAACAGCCTCGTAATACGCCATATTTTCCTTCACAAACTGCAGGTTACGTCTAGCGATCTCTCCCGCTTTAGCCGATTCACCTACTTTATACATCACTTCAAGCAACGGAACGTAGCTCATCACATCGGACATCAAATAAGGTTTCTTCGGCATATCTTGATAAGCATCAAGCGCTAATTTTTTGGCTTTTTCAGTCTCCCCTGAAGCCAATAATTGTTGTCCTGTTTGCCCATATATAGAACCTACGTACATGCTAATATATCGGTAGGAGTCTGGATCAATATAAGACGCATTCGCTACGTTACCCCATGAGAATTTGTTCAATACATTTTCATAGGTTTGATCAACATTAATAATTGAACTTGGATCACCTTCATTCAGCCCCATCTCTATAGGCATCAACCGATAAGCAAAACCTTCACTCACCAAGAACCGATCTAATCCCATATAATTACTCTCCGGTGTGGTGATAGTAAAATAAATAGGGCGTTTCCAATTGTTATTTGCCAATATCGACAACATAGACAACTCAGCACGACTCACATAATTTTGACTATACGTCCAGCGCATAGTATCCGTAACTGCAGATTCCCATTCTTTAGGAACGACATTATTTGCTAATACCGCTTGTTTATCAATAGCTAATTCCATTTTTTTGGTCGGAAGCAAATTCACAAACTCACCGCTCTGTAGCTGCGCCTTATTTTGAGGATTATCTGAAAGCATGACCTTCATCAAATCTTGAACAGGTACATAACCTGGAATATTATAATCCTGGTAGTAAATCACATCACGAACACCGTCTTTTATGAGTTCAGGATCAATATTTATTGGCAAGGCATCCGCATCATTGACTTTTTCCATCATTTGTTTCATATACCAATCCGCACTTAACAAACTTAAATTCACAACGCGAACATCTGTCCGAAATCCTTCAACCTCCTGTACATACCACAACGGATATGTATCGTTGTCTCCATAACTAAATAGAATAGCGTTTGGCGCACAAGATTCCAAATAGTTCCTGGCCATATCTCTCGCGAGAGATTTTTCCGAACGATTATGATCATCATGGTTCTGCGCGATCAGGATAACCGGACCTGCAAGTACACCAACTGCTGCGGCGACATATCCAGCAACCTTGACATTGGTCTTTTTCCTCAAGAAATCTGCAATAGCAATAACACCTAAACCGATCCATATACTAAAAGCGTAGAAAGAACCTGCATAAGCATAATCTCGTTCCCTTGGTTGCAATGGTGTCTGATTCAAATAAAGAACAATTGCAATTCCTGTAAAGAAAAACAATAACCCTACAACTCCCGCATCACGCTGCCTTCTCCCAAAATGCCAAAACGCACCAATTAGACCGATTATCAACGGTAAGAAAAAATACGTGTTTCGAGAAGGATCTTCTTTTGCGGAAACTGGCAGAGCACTTTGTCCGCCAACCAACAAATTATCAATAGGTTTTATGCCCGAAATCCAATTTCCCTCGGTGTATGACCCATGCCCTTGCTGATCGTTTTGCCGCCCGGCGAAATTCCATAAAAAATAACGCCCATACATATGCCCTATCTGATACCCGAAAAAGAACTTTATATTATCCGCAAAGGTAGGTGCATCATTAGGCCCTAAGCCTAAGAACTCTCGGTAAAAATCTGGATGACCATTTTTCTCACTATATACTCGCGGGAATAAAGTTTCCTTATCATACGTATAAGACGGGTTGCGTTTCGCTACGACATACTTTTCTCCGTCTTTTCTATAAACCTTTTTTCCATCTTCAGCTCCAGTGACCTTAGAGTCAAAAAAACGTCCTTTGAACAATGGTTCATCGCCATACTGTTCTCTGTTTAAGTAACTTAAAAATGTAAAAGCGTTGTCTGGATCGCTATTATTCAATGTAGGATCGGCTTTTGCGCGAATCATAATCATTGCGAATGAACTGTATCCTAACAATATAAAACATGTTGATATTAAAGCTATATTTAAAAGTGGTTTGGATTTTTTAATCGAATAATAAATTCCATAGACTAGTCCCCCAATGAGAAGAATTGCAAAGAAGGCAACACCATATCCGAACCCTGTCCCTAATGTGTTCACAAAAAACAGATCAAAATACGCGGCAAATTTTACAGAAAATTGGATAATCCCCCAAAGAATAAAGCCGAGTACAACTACTCCCAATGCAAGAGAACGAAAAATCCCACTATTGGTAGCTTGTTTAGTTTTCCGGAAATAAATTACTAATGCAATAGCGGGAATTACCAACAGGTTCAAAAGGTGAACTCCGATAGATAGCCCCATAATATATGCGATCAATATAATCCATTTATCTGCGCGAGGTTCATCAGCAGACGCTTCCCATTTTAATATAGCCCAAAAAACCACAGCCGTACATAAAGAAGACATTGCATAAACTTCAGCTTCAACGGCTGAAAACCAAAATGTATCGGTAAATGCGTAAGCTAGCGCGCCCACTACCCCAGAAGCCATAACAATAAAAACCTCGCTAGAGGCAAGATCTTTCTGAGATGACACGCCAACAAATACCTTTCTGGCTAGCGCGGTAATAGTCCAAAATAAAAAAAGAATCGTCAGCCCACTACACACCGCTGAGCCGATATTCATCCAAAAAGCAATACGATTAACATCGCCCATTGCTAAGTTCGAGAACACATTTTCCACCATTAAAAAAAGAGGGGCTCCCGGCTGATGTACAATTTGCATCTTAAACGCAGAGGCTATAAACTCCCCACAATCCCACCAACTAACTGTACGCTCAACAGTCGCTACATAGACAATTGTGGCGATTGCCGCACAGATCCATCCCAAAAGGTTGTTAATCTTATTGTATTTCATCGTATTTTGATAAGGTATTCCTATATTATGGCTCGAAAATAAGGAATACAAATCGACTATTAAATATTATTTACAACTTTTAACCAAAGTTTTTACAAAGTATACCTCATTTAACAACGATTGCCTAACGGCATCAGCTTTTTAATCGGGAAAAATATCCCGCTGAAAATCAGCTACGATACGGAATAACGCAAAAAAAGTTTTGGAAAAAATAAAATCAGCCGTATATTTGCATCGTCAAAACAAAACAACCGTTGCGTTATGGCAGATGATTGTCCGATAGTATAAGGGTAGTACAAGTGATTTTGGTTCATTCAGTCTAGGTTCGAATCCTAGTCGGACAACAAAAAAAGAGAGCATGTTTGCTCTCTTTTTTTGTTTCAATTAAACTCCTCTCCCGTATCACTTTACCTTATAAAAAGTATTTTGTTTTCTGAAACATTTGGCTAACTTTGCCCCCAATACGAAGAAGCGTAGTTTAAAAATAATTTGTCCGATAGTATAAGGGTAGTACAAGTGATTTTGGTTCATTCAGTCTAGGTTCGAATCCTAGTCGGACAACATTTTTAATTATCTTCAGGTAGCAACACTGGAAAAATTGAGTTAATCCAACATAAAATCACGCATAATGCCTTTGCAATTTAACACGGTGAAACTGTTCGCTGGTTCAGGAACAGTGGAGTTAGCTGAAAAAATCTCCAAATCTTATGGCAAGCCTCTTGGCGACATGACCTTGTCGAAATTCAGTGACGGAGAAATCCAGCCATTTTACAACGAATCTGTCCGCGGAAGCGACATATTCTTAATCCAATCAACCAACCAACCTGCCGACAATCTTCTTGAACTCCTGCTAATGATTGATGCCGCTAAAAGGGCTTCAGCGCATTATATCACGGTAGTTGTTCCTTATTTTGGTTTTGCTCGTCAAGACAGAAAAGATAAGCCTCGTGTAGCTATTGGTGCTAAATTAATTGCAAACTTGATCATGGCTGCTGGTGCACACCGCATCATGACGATGGACCTTCACGCAGCGCAAATCCAAGGTTTTTTCGATATCCCAGTGGATCACCTTGATGGATCGATCATCTTCGTACCTTATATCAAGTCCTTGAAACTTCCGAACCTGACGATAGCGTCCCCAGACATGGGTGGATCGTATCGCGCACGTACATTTGCGAAATTTTTTAACGCAGAAGTTATCATTTGTGATAAACGTCGTAAACGTGCTAACGAAATCGAATCGATGTCGATTATCGGAGATGTCACTGGCCAAGATGTTGTTTTAATTGACGACATCTGCGACACAGCAGGTACGCTATCAAAAGCTGCAGCTTTAATTATGGAAAACGGCGCAAATTCTGTAAGAGCAGTATGTACACATGCGGTACTTTCAGGAAAAGCCTATGAAACAATCGAAAATTCTGTACTATCAGAAATGATTGTTACAGACACGATCCGCCTCAACCCAGAAAAAGCCAAATCTTGCACAAAGATTAGACTACTTTCGACTGCCGACTTATTTGCTGGCGCTATTAAAAACGTTAACGAACACGGATCAATATCTGATCTATTCGAAATAGAATAACGTTTCCTACGAACTTAATTAAATCGATAAGGGTGAGCATTTTACATGTTCACCCTTTATATTTTCGAACTTCCTTTCAGATGTGAAAAAAATAACTTATTTTTGCACCTCAAATTTAATATATAAAATAATGAAATCAATTGCTATTAGCGGTTCTGCAAGACAGAACGTAGGGAAAAGAGATGCAAAGGAATTGCGTTACCAAGGTCAAGTACCGGCAGTTCTTTATGGTGGAAAAGAACAAACCCACCTTTCTGTGTCCGCAGCTGATTTGAAGTCAATTCTTTATACTTCAGAAGTTGTATTCATAGAATTGAACATCGAAGGCGCTACAAAAAAGGCTATCGTTCAGGAAGCACAATTCCACCCACTTACAGACGTAGTCACTCACGTCGACTTTTTAGAATTGTTCGATGACAAAGAAGTTTCTATGAACATTCCTATCACGTTAACAGGAACATCTCCTGGTGTTAAATTGGGTGGTAAATTAGTTCAAAAATTACGTAGTTTACGTGTAAAAGCATTACCGAACAACCTTCCTCAGGAAATCCTAGTCCCTTTAGAGTCTTTGGAAGTTGGTAAATCATTCCGCGTTGAACAAGCGAAATTAGAAAACGCAATAATTTTAAACAACAGTGACGATACAATCGTATCAGTAATCATGTCACGTGCTTTACGTCAAGCAGAGCAAGAGGCAGCTAAAGCAGCTGTTAAAGGTAAAAAATAACATTTAACCTCCGGGGCACCTAAAGGCATCGAACAATCGATGCCTTTTTTATTATCAATCAATTTTTGTCTACTTTTGCGCCATGAACTTTTTAATTGTTGGATTAGGAAATATCGGTAGAGAATACGAGGACACACGTCATAACATTGGGTTTATGGTTGTAAATGAAGTTGCCAAAAATGCTGGAGCGACCTGGTCTATACTTAAACTGGCGTATTATACAGAATTCAAACAACGCGGCCGGAATGTATATATGATCAAACCAACAACTTTCATGAATCTAAGTGGTAAAGCCGTCAATTATTGGATGCAGCAACTAAAAGTACCAATCGAAAACGTGTTGGTTGTTGTCGACGACTTAGCGATACCATTTGGGTCGTTGCGCATCAAACCTAAAGGATCTGCCGCTGGTCACAATGGCTTACGTTCTATTGAACAAAGCTGTGGGGGACAGAACTACCCGCGCTTGCGCTTTGGTATTGGAGACAACTACCCTAAGGGACGACAAGTCGATTATGTATTAGGGCCCTTCGACGATGATGAACAAAAAGACCTCCCGGCTTTAATAGACCATGCCGAGAAGATGGTTCATAGCTTCGTAAATATAGGCATTGGACTTACCATGACGAATTTGAACACAAAATAAGGGAACGATAATTTCGCTCCCTTTCTCTACCTAAAATATTTAGGATTTTACTTTTCAATCTTTTCCTATAATACTATTTCTTGTGTTGAGCCTCTCTTGCCTTCGTATCTATCGTATCCTTTAGAACCACTTCAACGACCCCTCCGGAAACTTTATCTCCAAAGCGTTCTTTGGCTTTATCGCCTTTCCACACGTTCACAGTGTGAATATCATTCGGATCAATAGTAGACAGACTGTCCTTATCTATTTGCTTTCCATTAACGAGATACACAGGTTTCAAATCTTGATCGTGTTTTTGTTTCGTTTTGGTATCCTCAGTTTTTCCGACCTCGACCATCTCAATCCTTGGCTCAACAACCTTCTGGCTCGCTGGCTTCCGTTTATTTTCCTGGACAACCGTAGGTTCTACAACGGTGTCGGATAATGCTACGAAAACCTCCCTGCCCTTACCCAAAG
This sequence comes from Sphingobacterium shayense, assembly GCF_013179575.1. Lineage (GTDB taxonomy): Bacteria > Bacteroidota > Bacteroidia > Sphingobacteriales > Sphingobacteriaceae > Sphingobacterium > Sphingobacterium shayense. Next base: position 7,706 of record NZ_JABMCQ010000092.1, read on the forward strand.
GTAATTCTGAGGCTTTAAATACAACTTGCTCAATTTGGGCCTCGGCCCTGTTCACAGTAAATGCTCCGGCCGAAAAAATAATAACCGGAAGTAAGAAGGCGTACTTCGTTAACTGTAACTTCGATGAGCGTTTTTTATTCATCATCATAATGCGCGTTTTTAAAACTTTAAAATTAAATTGATTACTCAGAGTCACTGAGGTTCCCTCTCTTGTGACTCGCAACAAAGAATACTGATAAGTTTGTCGATCGACACCCTTATTTAGAACCTGTTGATCAGTCAGAAATTCCAAATTTTGACGTACAGCGCTGCGCATCAGCCATACGAAGGGATTATACCAACATCCTACCAGCAGCATTTCAAAGCATAATATATCCATACTGTGAAGGCCTTTCACATGAATATTCTCATGCTCGAAAATATTTTGGAGTTCTAACTCCTTGTGTTGCTCAATATGAAGGTAAATTCTATTAAAAAAAGAAAAAGGTGCAACAGGAAATAGTACGTTCCGAAAAAAATATTTCTCCCAAGTAGCATCTAACGAATAATAATGTACACGCAACAGACTCAAGATCTGTAAAACAAACCGACACGAAAAAATGAATACTCCCATAAAGATCACAAGCTGCATCAACGTAGCAAATGTATAATTCGACGCATTTTTCGTCTGATCGTTAAGAAATGGTAAATACACGTCAACCCGAGCGGCCGGAGATACACCATTAGAAAACAAAGAACTTAAATCTAAAAATGGGTAGGTCAACGAGAAGACTATCCCGGTAAAAAAATAGAAGCGATTCAATTTATAGAATGTGAGATTCTTTAATAGCAAATGATATCCCCAAAAGACGATCGTCAAAAGAACGTTCACTTGAATAACATATATCAGAAATGAACCCATAACTTATTTTTTGTCTTGTATCAACTTCATGATCTCCTCCAGTTCTGCGGGAGAGAGTTTCTGCTGCTCTACAAAAAATGAAACCATTTCTTTATAGGAGTTTCGAAAATAGTCGCCTACAAAACCGTTCATAAATTTCGCCTTATATTCTTCTTCACTAATGGCCGGATCATAACGTTTGGCATTAGCAAACTTTACCGCTTTCACATACCCCTTTCGTTCTAAATTCCGTACTGTCGATGCCAAGGTAGTATATGGAGGCCGCTCGCCCTTTAAGTTCTCAAGGATTTCCTTTACAAATCCGCCGCCTAACTGCCAGATAGACAGCATCGCTTCTTCTTCTTGTATTGTTAATTTTTCCATACCATTACGAATCTTTCATAAAGCTACGATATTTTCGTAGTGTATTCAAAATATATTTTATGTTTTTTTTTCTAAAAGAAAAAAACAACTATAAAACACAGCTCATTTCAAGAAAAATATAGCACTTTGCACGCGCATTTGATCTTCTTTTGTTTTATTGACCACTATTCACGCTAAAAATAATGTGAGTTACGATGCGATTTCACAAAACGACACGTCAAAATTCCAAACGGGTATCTAATAGAAACATTGAATAAACGTCAAAAACACATTATTTCATAAACCCTACGAGATACAGCGTACCCATCGCCCCTCCGAAGCAACTATTGATAAAGTCCTAAAATGACCGATTTGTGTCATTTTAATTCAAATACGCCTTCGAAATTAAACTTGATTTTTTTACATTTGTAGAAACTAGTATAATAAACATGTCGGATAAAGCAACAATAAATCTAGGTGGTGCTTCCTTTGAAGCGCCAATTATTATTGGTACTGAAAACGAAAACGCTATTGACATCTCTAAACTCAGAGATCAAACGGGATATATCACGTTAGACCCAGGATTCAAAAATACAGGTGCAACTAAAAGCGCCATCACATTTTTGGATGGTGAAGAAGGCGTTTTACGCTATAGAGGGTATCCAATTGAGCAATTAGCTGAAAAATCCACTTTTTTAGAAGTCGCCTATCTTTTAATTTACGGCGAGCTTCCTAGTAAAGAAGTTTTGGAGAAATTTCGTTCAGATATCAGGAAACAGATGATGATCCATGAAGATATGAAAAACTTCTTCGTAGGCTTCCCTTCTAAGTCCCACCCTATGGGTCAACTTTCCTGTCTGGTAGGTGCCCTTTCGGCGTTTTACCCCGAATCATTGAATCCTAACGCAACTGACGAGGAAGAGAACAAGACTATCATCAACCTGTTGGCAAAAATGCCGACTATTGTATCATGGATTCAAAAGAAGTCGTTAGGTCAACCGGTTGTATACCCTAAAAACAATTTAGGATATATTGAAAACTTCTTAAACATGATTTTTGGAGAAGTTACAGGAGAGACAACGATCGAACCAGTCGTGATCAGTGCAATGCATAAATTATTAATTTTGCACGCAGACCACGAACAAAATTGTTCTACATCAACAGTCCGCATTGTAGGTTCATCGAATGCGAATCTTTATGCGTCAGTCTCCGCAGGTATCAATGCGCTATGGGGTCCGCTTCATGGTGGAGCAAACCAAGCGGTAATTGAAATGCTTGAAGCTATTAAAAATGATGGAGGTGATGCTGAGAAATATTTAGCGAAAGCAAAAGACAAAAATGATCCTTTCCGTTTAATGGGATTTGGTCATCGAGTTTATAAGAACTTCGATCCTCGTGCTAAAATAATTAAGAAAGCATGTGACGATATCCTCGAAAAATTAGGCGTTAATGATCCTGTTCTGGACATCGCCAAGAAACTTGAGGCAGCGGCATTAAGTGATCCATACTTCATAGATAGAAAGTTATATCCGAATGTTGATTTCTATTCAGGTATCATTTATCGTGCCCTAGGATTCCAATCGGATATGTTTACAGTATTATTCGCTTTAGGACGTCTTCCGGGGTGGATAGCTCAATGGAAAGAAATGCGTGACAACAAAGAGCCTATCGGCCGTCCTCGTCAAGTTTATACCGGCGAGACTACACGTGACTATGTAGATTTCGATAAAAGATAATCTCACCACACTAAGTAAAAAAGCCCGAGTTTTGAGAATTCGGGCTTTTTTAGCTAACAAAAATCGCTTTCCTCGGTTAGCTCTTTTTTAACCGCATCACAACAATATCATCCGCAATCAGAGTTAATTCTGCATCATTCGTGCTAAAAGAGGTCACGCGTTCAAGGTTTTTAAAGAAAACGTTTTCTGCCGTTCCTGGGCATGCCATCTTTGTGGACATCACAGGACCGAATTTTAAAGTACTACCTTCAATGACAACGCTTCCATTAAATCTATTGCACCCGCCGTTTCCACTAACCTTGTTATTCGCGACGTCAAAGGTCATACTCGGCTTCTTAACCGGAAATAACGTATCTAAAGAAGATCCCGCTTCCATAATATAGTCCAATTCCCAGGTGCCAGCTAGGTCGTTCTGCGCCTGTTCAAATATCTTGAACTTCGCAAGCAAAGCCCCTTTCGAGGAAAACGTCAAAGCACTATCAGAAACTGTATAGCTATCTGCGGTTTCAAAAAGCTTACCTAACCCTTGCTCAATCGTCATATCTGGGCAGGCCATCATTGTTGACATTCCCCGCTCAAACTTAATACCGTGGTTTTTTAACAATTCATATTCACCACCAATGCCATTACACCCACCAGAAGCGCTGTACCGGTTGCCCTCAGTCAATAACTCAAGATACGGTGTTTTACCATTTATTTTTTCTGCAACGGGATTTCCGCTCAACTCAACAAGTTGCCATTTCTTTCCCAATAACTGGGTCCTATCATCGTTTGTCATCGTGTTTTTCTTCGTTGCACATCCAACTAGTATCGCGGTGCAAATGACTAGATAACCCCATCTCATTCGTTTCATAAATTTCAAAATATTGTAAATAATAAAGTATTAACATCAGAACGAATACTTTGTTTTAAATGCTACACGTAGCTTATTTTATAATCGCAATTTTTCATTCAATCCGAGTACCCGCACGGGCTTATTCAATCGCAGGAAAGTCTGAAGGAAAGGCATCCTTGAGGCAGAATTTTAATTATCCAGTAAATTAGTATATTTTTTTAAATCTCATGGCCTTTTGCTACGTTTTGCGTATGTTTGCATCCAATTAAGAATAATTCTAAAAAGAAATTGCCTGATCTGATTATCCATATTATTATTCCTATTGCAATATTCCTATTTATTGCCACTTTCACGCTATTTGCAGTTTATGCCGAGCGAAAGATCGCCGGCTTTTTACAGGATCGCCTAGGACCAATGGAAACGGGTAAATATGGTATTGTTCAGACAGTTGCTGATATTCTAAAGCTCCTCCAAAAAGAATTTATAACGCCATCTGCCGCAGATAAAATACTCTTTGCGATTGCCCCAATTGTTATCTTTGTAGCTGTTTTCATTGGATACAGTGTTGTCCCTTGGGCACCAGATTTTATCCCAGCGAATACGAACACAGGGCTTTTTTTTCTAATGGCGGTGGTCTCAATCGACGCTATCGGCATATTAATGGCCGGATGGGGCTCAAATAACAAGTATTCGTTACTGGGGTCTATTCGGGCAATAGCACAAATGGTATCCTACGAAATTCCAGTTGGACTATGCTTAATCGCGGCCGTGATGGTCACACAAACGCTGAACCTAAACGACATTGCTTTCTTACAAGGGGTTAAATCTCCGGAACAGATATTCTTCTTCGGGTTCTGGGATGTGACCAAAATCGGAGGTGTCTTTGCTTGGCATATTTTTCAGGCACCGCACCTAATAGTAGTATATATGATTTTCTTTCTAGCAACACTTGCTGAATGTAATCGCGCACCGTTTGACATCCCTGAAGCAGAATCTGAACTTATCGGCGGATTTCATACTGAGTATGGAGGCATTAAATTTGCTTTCTTATTTTTGGCGGAGTATGCGATGATGTTTTTAGTCGCTATCTTAGGTGTTGTCATTTTTCTTGGTGCCTGGAACACGCCTCTACCAAATATTGGCAACATACGGCTAGCAGATTGGACGACAGGCTTAGGATGGGGATTATTTTGGACATTTTCAAAATCTCTACTTGTCGTAGGGATCCAAATATGGATACGTTGGACATTGCCACGGTTTAGAGCTGATCAACTGATGACACTTTGTTGGAAAATATTAATTCCCATTAGTTTTTTATGCTTAGCAATATCAGGACTGTGGAGAATATTTGTAATGCTATAACTCTTGGTACTTAAAACGACTATACAAGGCTTTCTGACAGCTGTTAAAGGTTTACTTTTAACGGTGAGACATCTTTTTGCTGCTCGAAAATCAAGAGAGTCTCTTGATATCCGTGATGACAACTATTTTGAGAAACAGAACGGAGTGGCAACGGTGCAGTTCCCAAAACAAAAAATGCCTATCCCCGAGGTTGCACGCTATCAACTTGAAGTAGAGATTGACGACTGCATTGTTTGCGATTTATGCGCAAAGGCGTGTCCTGTAGACTGTATCGATATCATTTCGATTAAATCGCCGCAAGCAATAGGGAATACCTCGGACGGAAGCGTCAAAAGGCTATATCCAGAAAAATTCGACATCGACATGGCGAAATGCATGTATTGTGGCCTATGCACCGTTGTATGCCCAACAGAATGTATCACCATGACCAACAAGTACGATCGTAGTACGCAAAAATTAACCGATTTAATTTACGGTTTTTCTGAAATGACCGAGGAAGAAATTGCCCAACGTAAACAAGAATGGACACTATTCCAAGCTGAGAAGGAGGCGGCGAAAAAAAAATAATGACAATAGAAACAATCATATTTTATGTTTTCGCAGCAATGGCTATCGGAGCTGGATTGCTACTCGTAAATATTAAAAACACAGCAAGGGCGCTTTTTTTATTGTTCGTCGTGTTATTTTCAATGGCAGGACTTTATTTATTTGCATTAGCTGACTTTATCGCTATAACACAAATATTAATATATGTAGGCGGGGTATTGATACTTCTTATTTTTGCCTTTATGCTATCTAGTAAAGAACTTCTTGAAGATCTGCAAACATCTTCAACACGTTTTGTCTCGCTCCCGAATTGGCAATCACTACTGATCTCGACTACTTTCCTTTGCATAATAATATATATATTTATTGACTGGTCCGAGAAAATCCCAAGTTGGATCGAACAATCTATTGCACAAGGAACTGTTATTCAAACTTCAGATAATAACATTGAGCTATTAGGCTTCAAATTTATGACACAATACCTATTGCCGTTCGAGGTAATATCAATATTCTTGATGATGGCCCTCATCGGAGCTGCTCACTTATCCAGAAAGGAAGATACAGTATGATTACACTCACTCACTTTTTAATTGTCAGTGGATGTATATTTTGCATCGGACTGTACGCGGTGGTGGCAAAACGAAATGCTATTATGATCTTAGTAGGCGTTGAGCTTATGATAAATGCTTCCATTCTCAACTTCGTTGCTTTCTCAAAATATGACAAGACGAACTATGGCGGCCAAATATTTGCATTATTTGCTATCGTCCTCGCGGCGGCGGCGGTAGCAGTTGGTCTTGCGATTATTCTTAACGTATACCGTCATTTCAACACTATAAATCCTAAAAACATTCATGAATTAAAGGACTAGTGAACAATCTACTACACATATCACCTATTTATGCCAGCCTTCTGGTCGCTCTGCTTCCTTTTGTTGCTTTCCTCGTGCAGGCAATACTAGGCAAAAGGGAAACCTCAGGTAACATTAGTTTAGTGGCAATTATATTAAGTACATTATTGTGTATATTCTACGTGTTACCTCAAGTTTGGAATGAAGCTGAACAAACACTTAAAATACAGTGGTTTGCCATTGGTAAGCATAAACTCCTGATAGGTGTCCTCTTGAACAATCTGACCGTTCTCATGCAGATTATCGTATGTATCATCGCTCTACCCGTTCATATTTATTCTAAGGCCTACATGAAAGGGGATCCCGGGCTCCATCGTTACTGGATGTACTTAAGCCTTTTTTGCTTCGCAATGTTGAGTTTAACCATTTCTGTAAATCTATTTCAATCCTACATTTTTTGGGAACTCGTAGGTTTTGCTTCTTACCTTTTAATCGGGTATTGGTTTACCAAAGACTCGGCCGTCCAAGCCAATAAAAAAGCTTTTCTGGTAAATAGAATCGGTGATATTGGTTTTTTGATTGGAATCGCTTTAGTCTATTCAAATATAGGAACCCTAGATTTAACACTCTTATTTGGATCTAACGGGATATTTGAGCGTGGTATTTTACTCGAGGGGCAGATTACACCGCTAGATAAATCCGCCTCGTGGCTTACTTGGGCAGGATTATGTTTCTTTTTGGGTGCTATGGCAAAATCCGCACAGTTTCCATTACACATCTGGCTCCCAGAGGCGATGGAGGGCCCAACGTCGGTATCTTCACTTATTCATGCTGCGACCATGGTCGCCGCGGGAGTATTCCTACTTTGTACAATCTTTCCGCTGTTCAACGACGACGTTCTTGTTATTATTACGATAATTGGAACCATTACTGCATTCTCGGCAGCAATTTTTGCCCTCGGACAACAAGATATAAAAAAGATACTTGCGTTCTCTACAATCTCCCAACTGGGTTTTATGATGGTAGGCGTCGGCATTGGATCATGGGACAGCGCGATGTTCCATCTAAGTACACATGCGTTTTTTAAATGTTTGCTGTTTTTATGTGCAGGCGCTGTAATTCACGAAATGGCTCACTTTACGAAACAGGCAAACATAGATATCGACCCACAGGATCTCCGTAACATGGGCGGATTACGTAAACACATGCCTAAAACTTTCCTGTGCATGAGTCTTGCATCATTATCTTTAGCAGGTTTTCCACTAACTGCCGGCTACCTATCAAAAGACAGTATCATTATTAGCGCTTTTGAGTGGGGAATCTACCGTGGTGGGTGGTCTATATCGGTGGCAATTATCCTTATTATCGTAAGTATACTTACCGCATTTTACATTGGTCGATTAATCTGGAAAGCATTCTTTGGAGATTTTCGTTTTTCCAACCTCCTTCGTCAAGGACACAGCGTGCATGAAGCCCCACTATTAATGCTAGTGCCAATGATCTTTCTTGCTTTTTGTTGTTTTGCACCTGTCTTTGGTTTACAACCATTTGATTACCATGCAACGTGGATAATGCAAGGACTGGATGCGCCCACAACCTATCCGGTAATACATATGGCTCATCTGTATATCCCAAGTATTTTAACATTCGGTGCTATATTATCTTGGGTGATTGGATGGAATTGGTATGCAAAACGAAAGTATCCATTTTCACCAGATAACAAATTGGTATTATTCGCCAACAATCAGTTTTATCTCAATGAATTTAACGAGTTCGTTTTTGTAAAAAACATAAAGCGAGTCAGTCGAGCGCTTTATTTCGTTGATCGAAAAATCGTTGACG
>NZ_JABMCQ010000093.1 GCF_013179575.1 Sphingobacterium shayense
AACTTTATTTAGTAATCCAGCAAATGATGCAAATGCATTTCGGGACAAATTAATATCTTCATCTACGATTGAATCTACTGTCGGAAGCAAAAAAGTAGATCTAAAAGAGACAACTCGGAATTCCGGTAATTCCCTGAAAGTTGGGTCTGTCGTTTATTTTAAAACTCCTGAAGGAAAATACGGCGCGCTACACATAAAGCAGATTTCCTCGAATTACGAAGGAGGGTTATATTTTGTGGTCAATGTAAAAATTCAAAATTAACGGGGTACCTCCTCAAAGAATACGACTTTGAGGAGGTAAGTACTTTCTGCAAAACTTCCTTCCAAGGATGAGCACGGGGACGAGGAGGGAGTTAACTCAAGATGGTTCGTTTTTGTTTGACCAGTAGAAAACAATAGGTATCACTGTAAAACTTAATATCAAACATACGATCAACCCTCCAACAATCATAATAGCTAATGGCTTCTGTATTTCCGAACCCATTCCGGTGGACATTGCTGCTGGCAATAATCCCATGGAACCCATAAGTGCTATCATCACCACAGGACGAATTCTAGACCTTACGCCGGTTTGTATCGCCGCTATAAGCGACATTCGATGTGCTAAATTATCCCTAATTACGCCAATGAGCACAATCCCATCGATCGTCGCTACCCCGAATAGAATGATAAAGCCAATACCCGCGGAAATGCCAAAAACAGTGCCTGTCATCCACAAGGACACGAAGCCCCCAATAAAAGCAAACGCTAGCGTTAGCGAAGAGATAAGTGTATCCTTGATATTACCAAAATTGAAATAAAGTAGTAGTAATATCAGCCCCAGACTGATCGGCACAACGAGCGCCAGTTGTTTCGCTGCTCGCTCCTTACTTTCAAACTCACCCGCCCACTCCATATGGTTTTGATGTGGCAAAGCAACCTGGCTAGCAACGACCTGCTTCGCTTCAGCAATAGTACTCCCTAAATCACGTCCCTCAATGCTGAACCCTATACCGATGTAGCGGCTATTCCCCTCCCGATAAATAAAAGCTGGTCCTGTTTGGTAGCCAATAGTGGCAATTTCCTGCAGCGGAATACGCTGCCCATTGCTTGTGGGAATTAAGATGTTTTTTATTTTTTCAGGGGTGTCCCTTGATCCTTCGTTAAAACGTAACATCACATCGAACTGCCGATCGCCTTCATAAAACTTCGTGGCTGCCTGTCCTCCTATGGTCATCGCAATAACAGCTTGAACATCGGCTGTTACCACTCCATATTTTGCCATCTTCGAGTCGTGTAGCTGAATTCGGAGTTCCGGTAAACCAATATTTTTATAAACGTTGATGTCGGTTATACCTTCCACACTCTTAATTGCCGATGCGACTTGGCCAGCATATTTCTCTAAATCATACAGATCATCACCAAAAACTTTAATCACCAATGAACTTTTCACTCCAGCAACGTATTCTTCGACATTATCTTGAATTGGCTGACTGAAACCAAAATTTATGCCTGGATAGTGGCTGAGCTGTTCACGTAGTTCTAATATTATATCGTCCTTTGAAACCTTACGGCTCCATTCCTTCTGATCTTTTAACTGTACATTGAACTCAATGTTAAAAAAACCAGTAGGGTCAGTTCCATCGTTCGGACGTCCAGTTTGTGTCAAAATGAATTCGACTTCTTGACAGCTGCTCTGCATAATATGCTTCATCTCTTTAGTTAGACGGGTTGACTCCTCCAGATTTACGCTGTTTGGCAGCGTAGCACGAATATAAATTGCTCCCTCATTCAACTTAGGTAAAAACTCAGAACCATAATGGATAAATCTCACCGCACAGATCCCGAGTAACAGGATAAAAATGGTAACAGTTGTTTTCCTATAAGCGAATGTTTTATCGAACAGCCCATATAGAGTACGCTGAAAGAATCGAGTAACCAAATTTTCGCGCTCATCCATACCCTTTGTAAAAAGTAGTTTACACATTGCTGGAACATACGTTAGACTGAGTATAAGTGACCCGAGTAATGCATAGCCCAGCGTGAATGCCAAAGGTGTAAACATCTTGCCTTCCACCTTTTGGAACGAAAAGATGGGCAACAAAGCAACTATCAGAATAATTAGTGCAAAGAAAATATAAGAAGCGACGCTCCCCGCGCTCTTTTTAATTACCCCCATTTTACTCATCTTAGCAAACCGTTCCGGACCCACTTTATGTGACAGAGAGGCCATTGCCACGAATACGGTCTCCACAATAACGAGTGTCCCTTCAAGGAGCAAACCAAAATCCAATGAGCCCATGGAGATCAAATTAGCTGGCAGCCCTTGTATTTTGAGCATAATAATTGCGAACAGAAAAGACAGCGGAATAACCGATGCAACGATAAAAGTCGACTTCCAATTATAAAGGAAAATGAATACAATTAGGGAAACTAATAGAATACCCTCAATCAAATTTTTTGTCACCGTACGAACGGTATTATCGACAAGCTTGGTTCGATCAATGACCGTTTCGATTTTCACCCCTTGCGGCAAGATACGGTCGTTCAATTCTTCAATCTTTTCGCGCAAAGAGTCAACTACTTCAGAGGGATTTTCCCCTCGCAGCATAATGACGATACCTTCCACTAAGTCGTCCTGTTCATTTAGTCCAACTTGGCCTAGTCTTGGTTTACTTGACACAACTACATCCGCAACATTTTTAATAAGTACTGGGGTCGATCCATTCAGTTTAATGGTGATATTCCCTATATCTTGCTTTTTATCCAGAAGGCCTACCCCACGTACGACATAAGCTTGATCTCCTTGTTGTATGACATCTCCACCAACGTTAATATTAGACTTAGAAACGGCCTCGTACACATCCAGCGGAGATAAATCATAGTTCTTAAGCTCAGTGGGATGAATTCTTATTTCATAAATTTTTTCTTCTCCGCCAAAGCTTACCACGTCAGCAACGCCCCGCACGCCGAGAAGCTCCCGTTCGATTACCCAGTCCTGTATAGCCGTGACTTCCCTAATTGGAAGGTCACTCTTTATGACGTAACGAAAAATTTCACCAGTCGCCCCCGAGGGAGGTTCTATAGATGCCTCAGCTCCTTCAGGCAAGTCGACTCCAGCAAGTTTATTCGAAACGTACTGCTGCGCATAAAAGTCGTCTATACCGTCCTCAAACTGCACTGTAACCACTGACAATCCAAATAGTGATATCGAGCGAACATTGCTTTTGCGAGGAATACTATTCACCTCTTTGGAGATAGGCAAAGTAACGAGTTTTTCCATTTCCTCAGCACTACGTCCCGACCACTGCGTAATAATTCTGGTGCGCGTACTTGTAACATCAGGGAAGGCTTCTATGGAGGTATGACGAAGCGCATAGATCCCACCAAAAAGTAAAACCATCACAGCAAATAATACTGCCGTGGTGTTCCGCAAAGAAAATGTGACGATCTTTTGAACTAAATTTTTCATGTTGGTTATCTGTTTTGATTTAGCCCTTCAAATACTAGTAATGCATTCGTCCCTATTATTCGTTCCCCTTGAGCTAGCGTGTCGGCAATGAAGGTATGTTGCTCATTATGGCCTACACTTACAATCTCGCGAACCTCCAGATCACAATCATCTCGATAAACAACTATATATTCTTTATTATTATTAAATATTTTTGCTCGATTGGGAATAGCAAACGCAGTCCTTTGATCACTATTCATGTCGATCAGAATATCCGCACTCAAGCCAGGCATTAACACGAGATTCTGATTATCTAGCACCACCCGCGCCTTTAGAACATGTTCATTATCGTCGAAAACATTATAGATCTTGTCTATCTTTCCGTCATAGACCTCGTCGGGGTAGGCAATTGTACGCACTTTGACCTGATCCCCCACATGCACATAGCGCAGGTTGCTCGCGTATATATTAACCATTGCCCATACCTGCTTCAAATTTGAAAGCGAAAAAAGTGGTTCGCTCTCTGTCGTTATGCTCTGACCGGCGCTTATGGATTTTTGAATTATATAACCGTCTTTTGGTGCTAGAATATGGAATGCTCCTTTACCCGCTGCTCGATACAACGTCAAACTTTGATTCACCCGTTCCAGTTCAATACGCGAACTTTCTAATTCGTGGGCTGCAGCGAGCACTTCAGATTCCGCCAGTAGCCCGTCGGCGGCCATTTCGTTTTTTGTTTTAAGCTGCTTTTGGAGTAGCACAATTTGATTCTCCTGATAGCGTTTCTGTTGATGAAGCTCTTGGATCTGACTGGAACTGATCGTTGCAAGCACTTGCCCTTTACTAACATAATCTCCGAGCTCAAACCTTACATTTTCTACCACACCATCCAATAAACTACGAAATACGGTCATGTCGTTTTCGTTGTATTCGATCTTTCCCGATAGACTTATTTGCTCGCTAACAGGAAGCCGCTCTACTTCCATTATTTCGCTGGTTTTCTTTAACTGTTCGTTTAAACAAAATTTTTGTTTGACGGTTGGACCTTCGTTTTCTTCCTCAGATGCCCGCGTTCCACAGGAGCTGAACAAAAAAAGATATATCGTGGTCACCAATAGATACTTCATTCTGTGTTTTCTATGTTTAAAAATCATTTCCGGATAGATACTGTAACTCCTCGTATGTATTATTATAATTTTCCCAAACAGTAAGCATCGTTCGATCGGCTTGTCTTATAGCTTCAACGAAGTCTATGAACTCTATCAGCGTGATCTGTTTGTTTTGTAGGTGTTTCTTATATTTCCCTATCATCTCTTGCTGCTCATCGATCGATTCCGCGGATAGACTGACAAGTGTCTGTTCATATTTTTGAAGAAGATCTCTGTTTTTTTTCACTTCGGATTCCAGCGCCCACCTCGCAGATGCCTGATTCACTTTACCCATCTTAATGGATTCTCTTGCTGCCTGGATGTTTCCTCTATTTCGATTGAACACCGGTAGATCCATGCTGATACCCAGTCCGACGAAGTCCTGCATAATATTTCCGCCTCGATCGTAGCCTAATTGCAGCGTGAGATCAGGTTTCGCATTGGCTTTCTCTAACGAAAGTTCACCCTGGGCAATTTCAACGGCAATTTTCTTCTGCAACAATGTCGTATTGCCTTCAGCCGCTAGGACTTCCAGTTCAGCTGGTACACGGCTGGTTCGACTCCTAAACGCGTCCCCGTCTTCCAGTTTGTCGATTGTTATATCCTGCCGCGTCGTCAATGTAGCCAGCATATGGATAGAACGGGTGATATCCTCCTCCAATACGGCACGCTCCCCACGTAAGTTTATAAGCTCGGCCTGGATCCGCTGATAAGCGGAATAAGAAACATTTTTTAATTTGGCTTGACGAGCATACTGCGTAGACAACTGCTCAAAAAGTGCTACAACAGTATCGAGTTGTATTTGATCGTGTTTTTGCCTCAGCGCCCGATAATAAGTTTGGCGAAGATCCCTCTTTAGCTCCCGAACAAGGGCTTCAAACTCGGCTATGGCAGCACGCGTTTCCAGTTTACTAATCGCTATACGCTTGTTGCGCTTACCTGCTGTCTCCACTAGTTGTTGCAACTCAACAGAGATTTGCTGGTGCCGGCCATAGCTGCCGGCCAATGGGGGTAGGACTTCACTTCCTCGATTCGCCCAAAGGTTAACTTCGTCGATTGAAAGCGTCGGATTTGGCCAAAGCTTTTCTTGCACAACAGTGGCCTCTGCCACGGCAATATTATATTTTGCGGCAATCAACATATAGTTATTGGTCAGAAAGTCTTCTTCTAACTGGACTAAATTATAGGACTGCGCGCTCGCAGTAGTACCAAGAGCCTCCGCGACATAAAAAAGAAAGATATAGATATATTTCACCTTATTAACCGTTTGCTACAAAACTAGCGTCGAGTCATTAAAGTGAATTTTAAGGTAGATTAAAATTTGATTAGAACACTATTTGAACGGTTGTACCATGTCCTTTCGAACTTATCGAAATCGATACACGATGTAGTGTAAAAATTACTTTCGCAATGGAGAGTCCAACTCCCTTTCCCTGATAACCGGCCGTGTTAGTTCCCCGATGAAAATTATGCTGGATATGCTGTAAGTCTTCAGTTGGGATACCGATTCCCTGATCAACGATCAGAAGCACTAAACGTCCATCCTGCTGTTTGAAAATGATTTTTACAATTTGGTTATCGGAATATTTAATCGCATTTTCCAGTACATTGCCGATGGCGAGTTCCAGAAGTTTTTCATTTCCCTCCACCGTCAGCATCGTATTGTCTTCTACCCCAATATCGACCTCCACGTGTGCTTGATGATAAAGAATCATGTTTTCAACAAGATGCCAGACAACCTCATCGATACGCACAGGAGTAAACTCAAAATTCGTCTTTGCACCAGAAAGTAACATCATTTTATCCAAAGTTTCCTGAAGGTCGACCGTGTACTGCTGCAGTTGCTGTATTACTTGATCATACTCTTCCAGATTCCTCGTTTTGCTTCTGGTAACCTCAAGCGTACCAAGCAGTGCCGTGATCGGGGTACGCAGTTCATGGGAAACATAATCGATAAAATTCTTCTGCACATTAAATGTTTCTGCAACCCGGGCAACAAAGTGATTATAAGTATCCACCAAATCCTCCACTTCGGCGTAGGTTTTAGCTAACGATAAAGGTTTATTAAAATTCTTTGTATCTCTGTCCTTTATTTGATCAACAATTCGGACGATCGGCTGGTAGGCTATATAACTTAGGTATTGGGAGAATAAAAATATAAAAAGCATACCTATTAAAAAAACAGCGAGAAGAATATGAAACAGCGTTAGCATCTGTGTGTTAAATTCTTTTTTGGATTGACGTGTTATTACGACAAAATCGCCTTGATTATCTTTATAAAAAATACCGTTATACAAAAAGGCATCTGTCGAGAGAAATGCATTTCTATTGTTGCGTGTCTGCAGCAAAAACGACGAAGGAATTTCATGCGTAGACTCCATATCTCCATCGTACCGCCGGTCCAAACTATCAAAAACAACTATATTCCGTCTAGAAATAGTTTTCCCCAACTGACTCTGCACATTGCTATGCTCTAGAGATGATAGCTCGTCGCGTTCCAAATAGTAGATTGCAGCAAGTAACGATTTATTCTCTAGTGATTGATATTCCTTTTGTTCCATCTGCGAATAATAGGCAAAGTAGATCAGCACCGAAAATAGGAGCATAACCACGCTAAATATCGTTACGGAGTACAGAGACAACCGATGCTTCAGCTTCATGACGAACCAACTTTAAACATGTATCCTACCCCTTTCACAGTATAAATATATTTTAGGCCTTTTTTCTCTATTTTGTTCCGCAAATATGAAATATAAACATCCACGACATTGGTATGATTATCAAAGGTTATTCCCCAGACTGCATTCAAAATCTGTACACGGCTTACCGTTTTGTCAATGTTTTCGACCAAATATATAAGAAGTTTAAACTCCTTGGGGGAAAGTTCTATCTCCTCACCAAGCATAGCAACTTTATACTGTTGAAGGTTAACTGAAAGGTCACCAAACTGCAGGGTGGGATTCGTTGTGTCCTGCTGAGAATATTTATTCCTGCGTGTTAATGCTTTTATTCGGGCTAGGAGCTCATCGAAATGGAAGGGTTTAGTTAAATAATCATCAGCGCCATAATCAAGTGCAGAAACTTTGTCCTGCACGCTGTTTAATGCGCTCAACATTAACACGGGCGATTCTATTTTTTTGTAGCGTAGTGTTTGCAATAATTGGATGCCATCCACCCCGGCCAACATAATATCTAAAATGATCAGATCCCATTGAATGTTAATATAGTGTTTAAGCACATCCTCTGCATTTTTACATAGCGTCACAAGGTAGCCATGCTCCTCCAAACCCTTAATAAGGAAGGCGCTGATTCGGGTATCATCTTCTACAACAAGAATTTGCATAAACAAGAATTTCCGACAAAATACTGATTTAAGGTGATCTATGTTTAATAAACCAAAATTCTAACCAAGTTTTAATGTACGATGCAATCCCAAAACACCCTTTTATCTCTGCAGGTTATCAAGGGAAAGCTATCGTTATAACGAGCAGTCCATCTACTGGTAATCTGGACTGTTTAATCCGGCCTTAAGAAACGGCGGGTTAGTCATACCTTGCTGTCTACATAATAATACAGTTTAGCAGTTATTGACGGTTCCGCTGGAGCTTCTCCTAACAATTGCACCTGCTCAAAATCGGAAAGTACTTCAAAGCCGTCGAAGGTAGCATTTAAACCGTTTTCGACTTCACGATTTTGGACTTCATCTTCCATCTCTACACCTTTATGGTAGAAATAAGCCCCTTGATAGGCATCAACTTCCTTTCTAGGAATTGTGATATATACACTTCTTTTTTCAGTTTTAATATTCATGCAGTAAAATTAATACTTCTTGGCTATTTCTCATCTCCTACTTTTAGAAATGAATTTACACGACACCGATCTGCTAACTGCGAACCCTTTTTTCCAAACAAGGAATTCCCTCAAGTCCGATTTTTTTTATAAATTTCACAAACATTCGTCATTACTTATAACGACTCATACTTATTCAACAAGCACGCAAATCTTCGCTGACCATGGACAAATATACAAAGAAGGAAACCTCAACAATATTAGGCATCCAGGGATTCCGCAAAGAACAGATTGCTGGTCGGAGGGAGATATTATTTAACCAGCTTCAAGGACAAAAAATAATAGAAAACCCACACAGCCATGATTTTTTCATCATCAATCTTTTCGAATGTGCATCAGGTATTCACAGTATCGATTCTATTGAATACCCGATTGGCAATAAACAGGTTCATGTCTTATTCCCAGGGCAAATTCATAAGTGGGATATTGCAGAAGGAACTATAGGGTATCAACTCATGGTAGAGCGGGATTTTTTTGAGCAGTTCGCTCCGTATTTCAGATTCTCATTCACGAATTACCAGAACCATCCGGTTATACAACTATCAGACAACGCATTCAACCTTCTACACTACGAATTTGAGGCGATAAAAGATGAGCTAACTCGGGCTGAGTCACTCGTAAATCTCATCAGTGCACGTGCAGCGGTAATCGCCTCTATTGTTAGTCGCGAAGCCGAGCAAGCTTTCAGCGAATTCAAAGTATATCAATCGAATGAGCGATTAGCAAGGTTTAACATGTTGATTGATCAATTCTACAAACAAGAGAAGTCCGTAGTATTCTATGCTGAAAAATTAAATATCTCCGCTAATTATCTAAATATTCTTTGCAAAAAACATTTAAAAATATCCGCCACACATCTTATCCAACAGCGTATATCAATCGAAGCAAAACGAATGCTACAAAATACACCTAAATCTATCAAGGAAATTGCCTTTGAGCTCGGCTTTGTGGATCAAGCATATTTCTCGAACTTTTTTAAGACGCAGACAGGAGCGACACCCAGCCAATTCCGTCACAAGTAATAAATATTACAAACAATACAAGAAATCCTTCAATGTTCTAACAGACGAAACCCTGTAACTTTGTAATCGATACGTTGTCCGATTAAAGAACAACTTTTGTTACTCAAAAATATAACCAAATGAAAAAATATAGCATGTCACGAAAAGATTTTATTTTTAATTCCGCAATAGGTATTGCAGGATTAACTTTAACGCCAGCCGTTACTAAAGCGAAAGATGCTATACCAAACGACGGTCGAAGCTCCGTATCTCCATCAAATTATATGTTGAAAAACGTCCGTTTAGAAACAGGATTCGAATACCAAGATGATGTTGTTATTGCTACAAAAACCGAACTATTTTGTCTAGAAGTAGCAGATGGAAAAATCAAGAGTATAAGTCCAAATCAACCGGGATCGAATGCGGTGGATGCACACGGAATGCTGATGCTGCCTGCATTTAAAGATATGCATATCCATTTAGACAAAACCTTTTATGGGGAAAGATGGCAAGCGGTAAACCGACCCCAAAACGGGGTCAAGGGCATGATTGCTTTAGAACAGCAAATGTTGCCTTCTTTGCTAGAAAAGTCTACATATAAAGCTGAACAATTAATCGAGCTCTTACAATCAAAAGGTACGTCGTTTGCGCGCAGTCATGTGAATATCGAACCCACTTCTAAATTAGATTCGCTGAAAAACTTACAAAAGGCGGTCGAGAATAAGAAAGATGTATTTGGGGTAGAGCTCGTCGCCTTCCCCCAACATGGTGTATATTATACCGACTCGGTCCCCTATTTACAAGAGGCCGCAAAAATGGACATTGATTTCATTGGAGGGTTAGATCCTTATTCAATCGACGGCTCCATCGAAAAGCCAATGGATTTTACCGTGCAGCTAGCACTAGACAATAACAAAGGCATTGATATTCACTTACACGAATCAGGCGATTCTGGATTGAAGACGGTTGAATACCTCATTAAGAAAGTAAACGAGAATCCGGTATTGAAAGGCAAGACATTCCTTAGTCATTGTTTTATATTGGGGAAACTTGACAAAAGCAAGACTCAAGATATTGTTAAAAAATTAGCGGAGGCACAAATTGGAATCATCTCAACGGTACCGTTTGGCGGCTTGGTCATGCCGATCCCCACGTTAATTAACTCCGGCGTGAACGTAATGACCGGAAACGATAGTATCGTTGACCACTGGAACACATTTGGTAGCGGCAGTGTATTACAGAAAGCCAACTTAGCAGCGCAGCTGTATGGATACTCCTCAGAATTTGGCTTATCCAGAATGCTAAAACTAGCGACAGCAGGTGCCGTGCCTCTGGATGACGAAGGTAAACAACAATGGCCCTATAAGGGAGCGAACGCTAATATGGTATTTGTCGAGGCGAGTTGTTCAGCAGAAGCTGTGTCAAGAATATCTCGCGTAAATTCATTAATCTACAAGGGAAAAATCGTTTTTTGATGGACAATAAAGAAGCAACCGGCTATTCGTTAGCCTCGCTCTTTTTTGCAAGAAGCCGACTGAAAAGACCGATCATGAGAGCACACCAAGTTATAAGTCCAAAAAAAATAAAATAGCGGGGTATAACCTTCAGGAAAGGTAACTCAAACATTTCTGAAAGCCGGAATGTACTCGCTGTGTACATTCCTAACGGAAATACAAATGCCCAATAAGTAGGATTGTATCCCTGAGCCGTTATCGGTGCCTTCACCTTTCTTATAATGTGACGCCAGATGCCTAGCATAATCAATAATGGGATCCACCAAGTGCCGGCAGACCAAAACAACAAGGTTAACCCTTTAATGAAGGGACTTAGCACGGTTACTAATTGAAAATCTCCTCTATTTAATACTATTAACGATCCCGCGAGAGCGGTGATTGCGGTCGCACCCATATTGATCCAATAAGCCGCGCCCAAATCTTGCGCGTGTAATTCGAAGAATGAAATTCTGTAGATTATCAATGATATCAGATAAAGGTAAAAAACGCAACCGGTAAAAAATAGACAGGTGGCTAGGAACAATGCCGCTTCGCTATGTTCTGAAGTATACACTGTGAGAATAGCAAGTGCCTGGAGCGCTACGACACTCAATAGCCAGCCACCATTAATCCCGTCTTTCAAACTTTTCTTTTGTTCGGTGATGGTAATGCTGAAGAAAAAACTATAGTTAATCAAAAGCCACACTACAAAAGCTATTACCAATATGGAACGCCCCAGCACGTACTCGTGGTGGAATAAAACGACTTGATCCCCGATAATACACATTGCAACAATGAAAGTAAAAAGGCTGGGTCCTTTTTCATAACTCTTTAGGTCCTGGCGGAATGCCGTCCATTGAAAAAGCACTCTACGTAGCATGAACAAGAGTAGGATTGCGAACAATACAACATCTATGAAGTACAGCACTTTTGCCAACCATATATACCCTTCCAAAAGGGCGGCGATGGACAATATGCCAGTAGCCATCACCATCGCAAAATCAATCGGTGAAAAATATCGTTCCGCCTTTGCCCATATGCCTCTCATTTTAAGCATCAAGAGTTTGCTATGAGGTCAAAATATTCATCATCCTCGTTCTTACCTCCATATCCTTTGCCGACAGTAGTATGCGATTCCACAAATTCAATACGTTCGATCCATTTAACGAGCTTATAGCCTAACTGGTTTTCTATCCGCAGTCTTAAGGGCGCTCCATATTGCACTGGTAGAGGGGCGTAATTCATTTCCCAGGCTAATATAGATGCCGGCTTTAGGCAATTGTCAAGTGTATGTGTATCGTAATAGACGCCGCCATACAGCCCCTCACCATATGAATAGAACACGACTGTTTGCACAGAATCATGAGGTTTTACCAGATCTACCAGCTTACGAATAGGTATGCCGCCCCACTCGGCTATCCCCGACCACCCCTGAATACAATGATGCATTGTAATGTTTTGTTCTTTTGCTAACGCCTTTAGATCCTCAAGCGATAGTTCTACTTGATGTTCTACCAAACCACCAATTTTAAGTTTATAGTCTTTAAAATCACCCTCTGCCAAAGCGTTCCAGACTTTTGATTCGGGAATCTTACCATTCGACCAAAAGTAGGGGGTGATGTCCTTTTTTTCAAAATAACTTTTGGGTTTGAGTTTGTTGATCGAATGAAGCCACAGATTTCCATTTATAAACGCCGCTAATCGTTGTAAAAAGCGCGGCTTTCTCCATGATACCCAGTGAGCAAAAAAGCAAAAAGCAATGACAAACATTAAGATCGCTCCTCCAAAGTACATCCCCATTGGGTCAGCCGCATCGTCCGTACCGAGAGTGATATGGTTCATATTCCTCTTCAATCCCGTTGCAGCGACCATGAAAACATGAACAAGTGTAAATGCGAGATAACCCAACATAACAAGAAAATGAACGGATCTTGCACCTTGCCTGTTTATAAATAGCTTGGGAAGCCAGTGGAACCGATTTTCGATAGCTGGTGACATCGCCATCCCGCTTAGCATTGCCAGAGGAGCGAATAAGAATACGATTGCAAAATATGAAAGCTGCTGCAGCGCGTTGTAATGGAAATATCCATTAGGCTCAATTGGCATATTAAATGTCGCGTAATAAACGAATACGCTCCAAGCGTCAGGAATGATGCTCCAGGAAACGGGCACGATTCGCTGCCAGTGATCTGTTAAAAAAAGCAATATTATAAATACGACGCCATTCAACAAAAAGAATGGCACACTTATAAAATGCCAATGCCTAGCTACTCCTACCGTATGCTTATATCCTGGCAAACCGATCATAGGGCTTAAGTAACGAGCATCTTCTTTCGCGGTCCATAATTTTCCCGGAGGGACATTAACAGGAGTAAAACGTAACCATTCGGTTCCTGGCCTACACGAGTTATTCCAATATAATCGGGGATGATCGGCCAAGACAGAAAGCCCACTCCGAATCAAAAGGATAAGAAAGAAAAAATTCACCCAATGGCATAACACGACCCACCATGGGAAACCGGAAGATCCTTTCGAATTGTTCAAAAGTTTAGCCGATGGATCGGCGGGTAATCCTTGTATTAGGTACTGTAACCATGCTGCTCCGAAAAATATGACAACAGTTAAGCAGATAATATACCATACTTCTTTTCTCAGTCCTATATATAAACGACGATCGGCGGGATAATGCACAGCATGCTGGGCCGGTGTGAAATGTGTGAACATATCTAACAAGATTGGTTACCTAATCGAATTTAAGTAATTTTCCTGTTATCTAGAAAAATAATTTTATGTTAACAAACTGTAAAACAATATTATCAAGGTAGAAAAATAAAGAAGAACTAATGGATTAATTCGACACGCAATTACAGAGGTGCTTTTTCCTAAAATAATACCGACTAAATTTAACCTGTTTAACCTTGGCCTAGATCAACCACCTTACTTGCTCATTTCGATATTCGAATACCGCTCATAGGAATCTATAGGCGGACTGTTTTGACCTTTCTTAAATTTTAAAAAAAAGGAGTCCTTAAGATTAACTTACGGACCCCTTTTTTTGATTTCAAAATGAAACCATTTATCTAACAAAACGCGTTGTCTAGATCAAAGCATCCATCTATTCATTCTGTCCGTAGGACTAAATCCGAATCTTTACAGATACTGGAAATCTGAATTTTTCAAGCTCTACTTTAGATTCTATATAGCTTAAACTGTGATTTTTGTTCCGACAGCCTTGCCCCTAACGATATCTAAAACAACATGATCTGTTTTTCCATTTGCAATATATGTTGGAATTTGTTTCGCAGCTGTAGCCTTAGCGACTTTCAGCTTTGATTCCATACCGCCACGACCGGACGTCTGACATTTATTTGCTTTTGTAACGTACTGTTCTACGTGCTCGTCGACCTTGATTTCACGGATCAAACGAGAGTTTTCATCTGCTGGGTGTCCGTTGAAGAATCCATCGGTATCCGTTAATATTATAAGCATATCTGCCTGAATCAGCTCAGCAATTAAACCGGCTAGCTCGTCATTATCTGAAAACATGGAGTGTGAAATAGAAACCGCGTCGTCCTCATTAGCAATTGGAATAACTCCCTCTCGCATTAATCCCTCATAACAGTTAACCATGTTCATACGGTGTTCACCTTGATTAAAGTCACGTTTAGTTGCTAGAACCTGTGCACATCGCATTCCATAACTTTGAAAGAGCGTGTAATAATGGCGCATAAGGCGAGGTTGCCCTATCGCCGAGTATACTTGTCTTCTTTGCGAACTATCTTCGATCACACTATCCCCCAACACCTCGCGACCAGCATTTACCGATCCTGAAGATACTAACACGGTCATTACATTATCTTCGTACAATCGAGCTACTTGGTCAACTAATTTATTTAAAGCGTGCTGCATAATTCGGTTATTTCTATTTACCATTACGCTGGTACCTACTTTAACGACAATTCTTTTTTTATACACGAGGCTTGTTGTTTTCTTTTCCCAACTGAACCGCTCTATCAAACGCAGCATAGGCAGCATCCTTAATCAATTCTTTAACATTATTCTCCTCCATAGAGTCTAACGCTGCACGTGTCGTTCCTCCTTTAGAGGCTACCTTGTTCATCCAAGCAGTTGGATCAAGATCTGAACTATTAAATAGCTCTACTGCCCCTTGGAAGGTTTGTGCAACCATTAGTCGTGCATCTTTTTCCAAAAAGCCCATTTTAACCGCGGCCTCCATCATCGATTCCATAAAATAAAATACGTAAGCAGGACCAGAGCCAGAAATACCGGTAGATTTATCAATCTCCATTTCATTGGCTAACTTAATTGACCGACCAGTCGTATCGATTAACTTCTCTACTGTGAGGAGCTCTAATCGAGAAACTTCTTTGGAGCCTATGAACGATGTAAAACCATGTCCAACTTGCGCGGCCAAATTAGGCATTGCACGGACCACCTTTTTAATATCCATCGCTTCCTGCATTGTCTTTATTGTAACACCCGCCATAATCGACACGAAAATCTGATCCGGGTTTTTGTGCATTTTAATTGCTTCAAAGACTTCGTCACTATGATACGGCTTCACAGCAATAAACACGATGTCTGCCTTGGGTAAGCAGTCTTCCAAGTTCTGATAAACGTCGAACATACCCTGGGCACGTAACTCCTCAATTCTTTCTTTGGAGTTGTCTAAAATCATTAAATCTTTGTCTTTTAATAAATCTGATTGGGCCATCCCATGAGCATACGTAAGCCCCATGTTTCCGGCGCCAATTACTAAAATCTTCATTTGTTTTGGTTTTGTAGAATAATATAATTCGATATAAACCCCACAAGGAACGTGCAGAAAATTAATACGATGCGAATCCTTGCAACAGTCTTCGGCAATAGGCTGTCCTCAACACTCTGTTAGGTAACAATTTATCCTAATTATTAATTTTTTTATTTTTTTGAATACAAGAAGCTGTAGATGGTATTAAAGTGACTACAAAAATTGAC
>NZ_JABMCQ010000094.1 GCF_013179575.1 Sphingobacterium shayense
TAATCAATCCGATAACCTTCGTTGGTCGTGTTGTTTTTCTCGACCGAAGTACTTTTAAATTCAGTATTGAGTAAAGGATAGCTATCGAAGTATCCATATGTCTTGCAGGTATTGGTTACCGTGTGATCTCGTTCGCCGTAACGGTAGCCCGGGCCAAAAGTGTCTCTGTCGAATTCATTATGGTCGTTCAAATCACCCCCGATGATTACAGGCTGGCCCGTGTACGACTGCGCGTCATCAAGGATAATCTTGATTTCATCTTTACGGGCTATTTTATGAATATTGCGATCGTTGTCCAGTTCGTATGGATTAAGATGCACCGAGAACAAACGGATACCGAAGGTTTCGCCAGTCACATACCCATGATGCAGCACACCGGTTTTTACTACCTTCCGGATATCCTTGATTTCTTCCTTGGAGGTTATCCCCGTAGGGAATCCCACGGTTTTAGACAGTACGGCATAGCCATGCCCGTAAGACTTAGCAAACTCGGCAAAAGATTGATCCGTAAAATGCTGCATCTCCTGTAACAGGATTACGTCCGGGTCGTACTGTGCTACCCATTCGGCAAACTTCTTTCTGAGTGCCGCGTCATCTTTGAAACCTTCCTCTACATTGTAGCTTAATATCTTGAGCGTATTTTGCTTAGCCAGGGTGACGGAAATGTTATTTTCTTTTTTCTGCTCAACATTGATGGCTACCTTTTGGGAGTTATAACCTGGGGCTACAATATTGGCGTAACCTTCCTTGGTATCGGTATTATCCTCAATTTGTACCAGTCCTTGCGCGTCGGTAAATCCTTCACCGACACGAATATGCAAGGGAGCCAGCTTCCGAAATGACACCACATAAGCCCCGTCAATAGGGTTTCCTGAGGCATCTGATACGTTAAAAGTGAGTAATGTTTTTGCTTCCTCTCCACCTGGTGCGAAGGGACCGGGATCAAACTCGCCGCTGCTCTTGCAACCAATTAGCATGGGCAGTAAAAGTAATACCTGTATCCAGCACATATTTAGTTTGGTTATTGTTTTCATTTTTTCAATTGTCAATTTCATAAAATTATTTCCCTGAATTGTCCCAGTGGGGATTTTGCGTTAGGTTTGTATTTAACTGCAATTCCTCCAGCGGCAAAGGATATAGGTAATCTTTCTGTTCATTCCATTGCTTGCTAATATCTGGCAGGTTAATAATCCGGCCGCTGATACCATCTTCCAGTACCAACTCACCGAGCTTCTGATACTGCCTGCCGGGTACAGTTGTGGGGGCAGTTCCTTGGTAAATCACAAGATCGATTCTGCCATCTCTATCCAGGTCATAGTCGCCAGTCCCTGGAAAATACATACCGTAAAACGGTCTTTCTAGCCGCTTACCTTCCTTCCAACGCATCAGGTCGTCGTAGCGGAACCCTTCTTTGATCAGTTCAATGCGGCGCTCACGTCGAATCTCAAGAATAACACCCCTATTTGCTCCTGCATCCACATTTGGATACTCATTAACTAGAAAACGATCAGGATTGGAATTGGCGGCTGCTATATCTAAATTAGGCATACCTACCCGGTCGCGCAGCAACTTGATACTGCGATCAATATCACCTTGACTCAGGCTACCTAATTCCGCTTTGGCTTCTGCAAAGTTTAACAGGACTTCAGCATACCTGAAAATGGGAATATCGTTGGTGCTTCGCCCTGTGTCGTAGGCTGGGGAGAGTACGTATTTTACGTATTGATAACCGGTCATGCTCGTCGCGAAGTCTGGAACCGTCGTCTCGTTGCTCCCGATGCGTTTATAGCCGGGCGTGCGGACGGTCTGCGCCAGACGGGGATCCCTGTCTCTGGTTTCTTCATAGAATTCCATGGTTTGGTAGCCTGAGATATCTGTAAAGCGGCTGCCGTCTTTCATCAGGTAGCTGTCAATAAGCGATTTTTGTACCCCTGGTCTACCGAATGACGCTGAAAGAAGATAGGAATGGGCGGAATGCACCAAAGGAATAGATTCGGTGTATTGGCGTGCCAGTATCATTTCTTCCAAGATGGCGTCTTCAGCGGTAAATAGCTCTTGGTATGCCTTACCCACCTCGCTCGTATAAATATCATATACACCGGAATTCATTAAATCCGCCGAAGCGCTAACGGATTGCTCCAAGATCTCTTGCCAATCCCCTAAATCATGATATTTTCTAAAGGTCCCTTCAAATAAGCACATGCGCGATTTCAAGGCCAGTGCTGTCCACTTGGTAATCAGTTGACCACTTTTTTCCGTGCTTCCGTTCGCAATTGCGAAATCGATATCTTCCAGCATTTTTTCAAACACCATTTTCCTAGAGTCCCTAGGCTTCTGTAGATCTTGGTCGTCTACCTCTAATACCGTTTCATACCAGGGAACATCCCCAAAACGGACAATCTTCTGGAAATAGAAATAGACTCTAAAAAACCGGGCGATGCCGTCGTAGTGTAATCGGGCCTGCTCATCCTCACACCGGTGGGAATTTGCTAGGTAAAAGTTGATTCGTCGTAACGCACTCCAAGACCATCCCCCGCCACTGCCGGGTGTTACACGGGTACCCCGAAATTCATCCGGCAAAGTGTTGCGGGCCTCATCGTCGCCCTGGTTCGGGTTGGTATAGTAAATATCCAATGCATCGGGTAACTGGTCGTAAAATCCATTCGAATAATTACGCAGCTCCGCCTCATTACGAAAATTGGTTTCCGGTGAAAGTTCCGCCAGCGGATACCGCTCCAGGTAATCATCATTGCAAGCGGATAACATCAAACTGGAAGTGCCCGCAATAACACAATAAAGGAATATCTTATTTATGTTTAGTCCTATAAGGTTCATAATATACTAATCTTAATTGCCGTATTGATTAAAAAGTGATTTGTGCACCGACCGAATAAGTCCTGCCCATCGGGTAGCTTCTACCTGTCGGGTCAGTCATGACCGCTTCGGGATCCAAATAATCGGTATCTAGCTTACTCCATGTATGTAGATTCTCTCCTCCCACATAGAAGCGTACTTTATTCATCTTGATGCGATCCGTTAAGCCTGAAGGTAGGGTGTAGCCAATGGTAAGGTTCCTCAGCTTCAAGTATGCCAGATCTTGCAGGTACATATCGTTGGCAACTGATAGCTCAGCGTTCTGCGCCGTATAACCGCGCAGCAAAGGAAAATAAGCGTTCGGGTTTTCTGCAGACCACACCTTGCTTGGAAAATCCGTCGGTATAAACGATGCATAGGGCCGAGAATAGACCGACCAAAAGGCTTGACTGTTCGGATCTGGGTACCAATTTCTACGGCCAATGCCCTGCAGAAATACAGTGAGATCGATGCCGTTCCATTGGCCGCCCAGGGTTAGTCCGTAGGAGTATCGCGGCAAGCTGTTACCAATAATCCGCCGGTCACCTGGATCATCCAGGGTGTTGGAACCAGTATTAATTATCCCGTCCCCATTAATATCTAGAATGCGGATATCTCCTGCCTGCAGCATGCGGAGTTCCTCTGTAGGCGCCTGCACGCGGCGCTTGTTGATTTGATCCTGGTTCACTATGGATGCCCAGGCTTGCGCCTCTTCGTTTGTTTTAAAAAGCCCGCCATAAGAATAACCCCAAATTTCGCCCCACCTTTTACCTACGTAGTGAGAACCTAGACTCCCTGAAGGGTTGTCAAATTTGGTGATGCGAGCAGTATAGTCGGAGAGAACACCTAGGATATTAAAAGAAAAGGGCTTCCCTGCGAGCTCAAACCTATCGCTCCAACCGACCGAGAGATCAAAACCTTTGGTACGCAGATCCGCTGCGTTTACTTTTGGTTCTGTCGCACCAAATGCCCCAGGGAGCTGCATTCCTGGCCCAAGCATCTTACGCGTATCACGGATATAGACGTCAGCCTCTAGCGTTAAGCGGTTTCTGAACATAGCTAGGTCAAATCCGAGGTTTCTGGTAGTCACACTCTCCCAGGTTAATGTGTTCGCCACCGGCGCAGGAGGATGCGTTACAGGGAGCCGCTGCCCATCGACAGCATATCCTATCTGACCGGTCCCCATTGCGGATATATACGCGTAAGTGTCTACCTCCTGGTTTCCTAAAGAACCGTAAGAGGCTCTGATTTTAAACTCGTTGATAGTCGGTTTAAGAGCACTAAAAAACGCTTCCTCACTAATACGCCAACCGGCGGAGAAGGATGGAAAGAATCCAAACCTGCTGTGTTTTGGAAAACGCGAAGTACCATCATAGCGGCCGCTGGCCTCAAAAAGGTATTTACCTTGGTAATTGTAGTTCAAGCGGTAGAAGCCACCACGCACTGCCCATTCATCGGCACCACCTTTAAACTGGCGGTTACCCACAACCAGACTCAGGTCGTTCAGCGATTCGGACAGCAGGTTATCGCCTATACCGCCAATGCGCTTGTATGCGCGGTCTTCCTGATTGAACCCCAGCATCGCACTGAAATTATGCTCGCCAAAGGATTTGCTGTAATTCCCAAACACGTTGATAAAGTTCCAGTGTGTCTTGGTCATATGTTCATCGAGCCGATCCGAGCTAAGTGCCGCAAGGTTACTTCTTTCGAGCGTACCGGGGTAAACCGAATAATATTGCGGTGTTTGGCGGTAGGAATAATCCGAGCGGAATTCCCGGTAGGAATAATTAGCTGTCACCGTCAACCCTTCTGTCACTTTGAATATGGCCTCCGTGGTATTGGTAACTTCGGTCCCATTGGAATAGCCTTTCATTGTACCACTTTCCAGCGCGTTATGCATCCCATAGCCAATCGGGTAGCTATTGATCTGGGTGTATCCGGTGAGGGTGCCGTCCGGGTTCCGAGGCACATATGCCGGATGGTATTGGTATGTCGGATCGTTGCTCACTCCATTTTCCACCTCGTTGAAATTGGTGGATAGGCCATGCCAGTTATAAGCCGATTTAAAGAAGTGCGTATTGTTGCTTATGCTCAACCAATCGGTTACCGAATGTTTTATTTTAGCTCTTAGGTTATGCCGCTTGTAATGATCGGGATTAATGTTGAAGATACCTTGTTCTTTCGAGGTGGCCGCTGTCAATGAATACTGCGTTTTCTGATCACCTCCCGAGATGGTCAGGTTATGTTCCTGTTTGGGGCGTCTGTCATCGTAGAGGTAATTAAACCAGTCGAAATTTGCATAGTAACGGTACATGTCCTGTCCACTGGCATTCTGTTTAATCACCACCCACGGCCGGTCGGGATGTTCCGTCTTATCGTTTACCCGGTCCCACAGTTCTTTGTAATCTTCCTCACTATAGCGGGTTGTGCCATATCCCAATGCATTGTACATCGCCTCGTCACTGATCTTGGCGTTCCAATAACCAGAGGTAATAAAATCGGTATTTGTCGCGTGGGTAGTAACGCCCAGGTTGGTCGTATAGGCTACATTGGTCTTGCCATCTTTGGCACTTTTGGTAGTGACCAAGATAACGCCGAACGCTCCGCGAGCCCCATATACAGCCGTTGCCGAGGCGTCTTTCAGCACCGTTACCGATTCCACGTCGTTTACATTGACGCGGTCCAAGCTGCCCAGGATACCATCGACTAGCACGAGCGGTCCTCCCCCATTAATGGACGTTGTCCCCCGCACGTTGAGGCTTCCGCTGGTACCTGGCCTTCCTGAACCGAAGGTCACGTTCAGGTTAGGTACGGCTCCTTGAAGCGCCTGGCTAAGCTGCGTAACGGGCCGCTGCTCAAAGTCTTCACCAGAGATCTGGCTAACCGCGCCGGTAAGGTTTACCTTTTTCTGTGTTCCATACCCGACTACTACAACCTCATCCAGATCACTGACCTGCTCAGATAAAGTCATGTCAAGGGTCTGGCTCCCCGCGCCAACCACGGATTCACCGTTTTGGTATCCTATGCTGGAAAACAGCAAGACGACGGGACCAGCTTGATTGATCCGTAATCGGTAAGAACCTTCGGGGCTGGTAACGGCCACCAAATTGGTATCTTTTAATTTGACCGTTGCTCCTGCTATGGGCTCACCTTGCTTATTGCGTAGCGTCCCGGTTATTTCCCGTTCCTGCGTCGTTATGGGTTCATTGACATCCTCGTCCAGCTTGCGGATGAGAATATTATTGGCCACGATCTTATAGGAAAACGGCAAGCCAGCTAAACATTTCTTTAAGATCTCTTCAACCGACGCATTTTGAACTTTTAAGTTTATTCTGCGGTCTTTTAAGCTTTCGCTATCGTATACAAACACATAGTTCGTCTGCTTTTTAATCGCTTGAAAGACGCTTTCCATGGATGCATCTTTCACATCGATAGTCACTTTTTGTGCAAAACTGTTTGCACTAAGCAGTACAAAAGCAAGCACTAAAACACCGATCATAAGGTCGAACCGCATAAAACATCGACCGCTGTCAATCAGGTGATTGTCTTTTTGTCTCTGAGAAAAAAATGATAAAATTCGTGGAGACGGCCGTTTTAAAATCCGGCCAGTTGCACACAAGTTAATTTTCATTAAATTTGTATTCTTTGGGTTAATAATTAATGTATCTGTAATAACGAGTTTTAAGGTTTAACTCAATTTTTACGCCTTCTGATAGCCGTCAGAAGGTGTTTTTGTGTTATCCCTTTTTTATGTTGTTTCTTCCATTGTAATAAGATTTGGGGTTGTAAAATGCATGTTTATGAATAAATGATAATTTTCTTTACACCATCCTTAGTTTCTATTCGATACTTCAAGTTAAAATAGGTTAATATCTCCAGCGCTTGCGAAGCATTGACGTTCCTATACACCTCTCCCCATAACTGAATGGCAGGCTTCTCCCCTTCAAATTCAACCTCCACATCATACCATCTAGATATTTGGCGCATGACGATTTCGATATCTGAATGATTGAATCGGAATAAACCATCTTTCCACGCCACAGCGTCGCCCGCTGCCACCTTTGTCACCGTGAGTCTGTTATTTTTACCCAAGGAAGCCTGCTGGCCGGGTTTAAGAACAACCGTCCTTTTCGTCGCTTTCTCTAGGATTTTCACCGACCCTTCGAGAAGAGTGGTCTTTGTCGAGGGTTCATCGTTGTAGCTGTTGATATTGAAATGTGTGCCAAGCACTTCTACAACCTGATTGTCGGTGATGACCTTGAACGGACGATTTGCATCTGGAGCTACTTCAAAATAACCCTCTCCCTTCAATTCAACCAACCGCTCCCCGGCCGTGTTACTTGTATTATACGTTAAAGAAGAAGCCGCGTTGATCCATACTTTGGTCCCGTCGGGTAATCTCACGTGATACTGACCGCCACGAGGCGTTGTGATGGTATTGAATGAAGGTTTTGACAAACCGGTTTGCGACCGCTCGCTCTGGTATACAATCTGCCCGTCCTCTGTTTTGTAAACCATTTGTCCGGCCTGTTGCGCAATGGTTCCGACAGCCTGTTCATCTAGGAGAACCTCCGAACCATCAGCCAATGTCAGTGTCGCTTTATTACTTCCGGGCATCACGTCACTGGCTGTTACCCCGACCGATTTTGAGGATAAGTTTTTAGCATCCGGCACATTACGGACATAATAAAACAGTCCGCAGATAATAGCCACCGCCGCCGCTGCCGCATACCCTCTCCAAGCAATGGCGGGCCGCTGAGCTGGAACCGGCAATTGCTCGCGAATGGCCTGTAGATCGTGCTCAATCTCCTGTTCGGATATTATCGTTTGATCGTTAATATCCTCGTTGTACCAGCTTTCTACATACGCACGTTCCTCCCCCGTGCATTTATTTGCTCGGTAGCGTTTTAATAAATCTTTGAATGCTCTTTTATCCATATTATTTGGGACATCTCGCCCCGGTCTACATTACTATAGTCAAAGCAAACCACCTTAGGGCGTAGAAAAAAAAATAAAAAGTTCATAAAGACGTCTCTCTTATACAAAAAGAGACAATAGAAAAGAAAATAAGGGACGTAGTTTTACACGCAGCACCTTCAAAGCATTATTCACCTGCTTTTTGACAGTCGCTTCCGATATATCCAGCTCTTGGGCAATCTCTTTATGGGTAAGATTCAGCTGGCGGCTCATTCGAAAGATCTCGCGCATTTTTTTCGGTAAACAATCTACTTCACTTGAAATCAACCGCTGAAGTTCTTTTTCTCGAAGAAGATGATCCGGCTGGACAGACTCGTAAGGGAAAATGTCTTTTTGTGATTCCAGATAGGTGGATTCTAACTTTTTATGCGTGATGCAGTTGATGATACGGTAACGTATCGCGGTATATAAGTAGTTGGATAATTGCGTTTGGAGTTGCAGTTTAGCACGGTTCTTCCAAAATGAGGTAAACAATTCCTGAATCAGGTCTTTTGCTTCCTCCCGATCATTCAGCTTTTTCCGGGCATGTACATATAGTACACCTGCATATCGATCATAAATCTCCATATAGGCTGCATGATCGTCATCTGCAAGCAGATGAACCAATGCTTCATCTGAATATGACCGATACTGCGACATTTGTTTTATCTCTTAAAGTTAGTAATATCTTTTGCTCAAACTTGGTCTTAACAACACCGCCAAAATTAATATAAGTATTATAAATTAATGGTTAATATAATATTAACAATATATTACATATAAAACAAATCGAATCTTTCCGAACGAATAAGATTGCTCCAGAATTTTTTATTTTCTATTTTAGTTGTTTTGAAGTATCCTTTAATTTGGTTGTATGTGATTATACTTTTGGAAAAAGCGATCATCAGTTCGAATATCTACAAAAACAACACAACTTGGAACTACAGTTATGGATAGCGTACATGTGGCGTACAAACGAAAAATAGTAGCCGCTTTTTGTAAAATTGGGACAGTCGCAAAGAAACCGCCGATTTCTGGCATTAATTCGGGGAATTTTTAAGTGAAAAAATGAATATACAATATAGAGAGATTTCATTTGTTGAATTTACAACACTTGACTGCGCGACCCTGTTCTACGAAGATAAAACAGCGATACGGTTTGGCGTTATTACCAATGGAGTTAAAAATTATAAATTTTCATGGCAAAGTGATCTTATCACTCCTGTTTTAATGGTTTCCGAGAGTAATATGATGTGTTATCTGGGCGTCGATTTAATGTTTTCAGTTATTGATTTTACCGAAACAGCGTTCACATATACACTTCAACTAAATTGTTTCTTTTATGATATTATATCTATTGAGCGCCGAATTTGGGTAATCACGGAATTGGAAATACTGGTTATTGATAAAATTAATCATCGAATTGTTAAAACAATCTCGCTTCCTAGCTATTTTAAAGAAATCATATCACCACCTCCGACAGTTACTATAGAATGTTTAGACGGAGAAATCTGTATTGCTTAACTAAAAATAAACATCCTCTAAAATTAAAAGTAGAAATATACACCAGTATTCCGCAATAATGCTTCTTTAAATAACTCTTTAATCTCATCAAGCAAGGTTTTCAATCGACTATTTATATCAAAAGTGTCTATTGAGGCTAGAACTTTTTGGACACTCCCCTCACCTTCAATAACTTCATCCTCATAATCATCAATATTTACACCAACTAGATTATTCAAGAAATAAAAGAAGCCAGACTTTTCAAGACTATTAAAATCATCCTCAGTCAAAACAATCTCTATCAGCTCACCTGGAGCGGCTAAATCTTGATCAAGCTTATTTGCAGCCTCAACGGTCTTTGGAACAATAATATATCTCTTTTTCCATAAAACTAATCATCAATATTATTAAAGTGCGTCAACGAATTTCCATTCATATCTACATACACTCTTTTACCTTGTGCGGAGGTATCCTCGATACGAAAATAGTTACCGTCTTTATCATATACAACACGCTTAGAAGAGACTCCATTTTCATAAATTATTTTCTTCCCATTCTCAGAAAGTTTTGCTTTTGAACCTAGCGCAAACTTGTCAATGACTTTCTTTAGACTAGCACTTTTCCATGACTTATTGAACATCCTTTCTCTTATCGCGCCTTGACTCATTGAGGATTTGCTAGCGCTCCTGCTCTGGAATCCTCCGCTGCGCATACTATACATATTGTCTCGATAAGCTGGGCCTATTTTGGTGTTTATATATGACTGCATTCCTTCAGTTTCATACATATTATTGTTATTTGGAGGATTTATTTCCTTGATAGTGAACCTTTATACAATATTTTAACATATAAAAAAACTGTTCCGATATGAGACAGTAGCAGTTCCGATTTTTATTCTTTATTATTATTTAAAAATTCGTCTGTAAAATGTCTTTTTTGTTTTGGTTTGGAAAACTTGTATTCGTTATATTTTTGCGAATTTCTTTTTGGAATTGATAACGAAACCCAACCGTTTTCGGCAAGCATTTTCCCTAAATATACGATTTGCCCAATATGATATGGATAATGTGCAAGC
This sequence comes from Sphingobacterium shayense, assembly GCF_013179575.1. GTDB lineage: Bacteria > Bacteroidota > Bacteroidia > Sphingobacteriales > Sphingobacteriaceae > Sphingobacterium > Sphingobacterium shayense. The sequence continues at coordinate 10,388 of NZ_JABMCQ010000094.1, forward strand.
TGTCTATTAATGGCCTCGGTTACAGTGTGTCCTTGATTTCGTATGTAAATAATTTTGCCGAGATCGTCTGTTGTCAATGAGTTGATTGCATCGAAAAGACAAGTCCATCCTTCGTTCCACTTGTCTAAAAGTTCTTCTCTACTTTTTATGTCGTTTTCAAATTCAGCGTCTCTGTCACGAAATGCTTTTTCTCCGTCTGAAGTCAGAAAGTCTGTCCAGCGTGAAAGCATATTTCCCCAAAGATGTTTTACAATCATCGCAATACTGTTACTGTCATCATTATATTGCAAAAACAACTTGTCATCTTGTAGTTGCGAAAAAGTTTCCTCTCCAAGCATTTTATAATATTCAAACTGTTTTATTACGCTGTCTAAATAGTCGTTTTCCATAGTTAGTCATTTACATAATTACACGATCAATTTTGTAGGTGCTTTCCCCAACTGTTTTTGAATGCGAACGAGAAGTAGGAAAGGTTCTAAAATTCAGTGCCTTCTTTAGACAACTCCAATTTGACGTTCATTGTCAATTCAGAAAATTTACCGCAACCTGTGATAAGTTTTCATAGTCGTTGATTTTAAATTTCACACTATTCTCCGAAATTCAATTTCCGCCATGATTAATTTGCAGTTTAACTTTATAATACATCGGCGAAGGAATATCTGAATCTACTCCTGTCAAAAGTGTAGTTTCATGACTAATCAAACTTCTAATTCTATTTGCTAAATCGTCATCTTTAAATAAGAAATGGCTTTCAGTATCATAAAATTCGTTAGCAACATTAAAAAAGAGGCTTCTCTTATCGTGATAAAACTTTAAATAAATAGCTTCAATTTTAGCATTACTGTTAGCTTTTGAATTTTCCCTTTTGTTATCTATACCCTCACTTATCATTTCTTCAACGCGAGTACATTCAGATTGTTCGACTTGTATGTTCTTTAATTGAAACACCATTTGAGAATTTTTGCTTTCAAGATCTTCGAAATCAGGAAATCCATGGGGTGCGTCATCGATAATACCGTTATCAAAGTAAACGATCATACAATTCTCTTCTTCTGTAGTGCAGGATACAAATAGAGCAAAAAATAAATATATATATTTCATTAGTAATTATTAAAAGTCATCCGATGTATTATTATATGATTGTTCCCAAGGGTATTTATAACTTTGGGTTGACGTTGGATTTCCAACACGTATAGTGCGCAATCTTTCGCGATGATTTTTGCGATGTTGTCCTTCTTTTATTTCGCCATTTTTCTGACCGGTCTTACTTTCGGAGCCTTTAATAACTCGCTCTTCCTCCTTATTTGTAAAGTTCTCATCCTTCGTTTTTACTCTGTCTCTGTGGCGGTCAGGATCTGTTTTCTTACTAACAGAATGATCAAATTCATGTTCTAGAATTGTTGCAGGCGATAAAACAATTTTCTCATTTGCATTTGATAAATATTCCGCTGCTTCAAATGGATTCCAAAAAACAGACCTATTTGTGGAACTTCCCTCTCCTTCGACTAACTCTATAGTGTAATCCGTTGATGTTGCAGCTACTAATAGATTATCACCTCCACCATTTTCAATATTGTAATTATAAGCTTGAATAAATGATTTTACAAAATAATTATTTGGAGCATCATTGGAATTGTCGCCGTTGAAAACGAACGACATAGATTTTTCAACACCATTTTGCTCAACCTTATACCATATCTTTATGTCTTCGCCATCTGGATCAACAAACATAATAGGGTTATTAATTGCGTAGGCATATGGCGTCGTCAGATTATATTTCTCCGCGAGCGGATCTATCACGTTCCATCTTCCGATCTCCGCGTCGTAGAATCTAGCCCCGTAATCCAGCTGATCACCGATCTCTGCCTGAACCTCTTTTCCGTTATAAAGATAACGATTTATTCCACCTGTTACAATAGATTTCGTCTTCCCGAAAGCATAGTAATCCTGCTTCTGGATAACTTCAGGTGTAATGCTGCTGGTCCCCCTCTTCAGTACCGCACGCACATTACCCAGATGATCGGTCAGGTTATAATGATACGTATATGTTCCGCTGCTGTTCTGCAGGTATCCCTCTTCTGTGGCAATTCGCTCAATCACACTGGCCGCTGCACCTGTCTTACTGTATTCGATCCCACCGATATAGTCCCGTACCGTGGTAACCGTGTTGACACTACCCACAGCTGCTGTCTTACGAAGTTTCGTACCCAGTCCGTCATACAGATAGGCTACCGCTGCGCCCGCCTTGGTCACAGTCGCGGGTAGATTCAGGTGGTTGTAGGTAAAGGTCATTCCCGTACGGTCCGTCTTCGCGTTACCGTTCACATCATAGGTATAGCTGCCCTTTATTCCGCCTGTCAGACTCAGCAGCCTGTTACTTTTATTGCTGTTGTTGTAGCTGTAGGTGGTCGTGACGCCATCACGCGTCAGCGTACGGATGTTACCCATATCGTCATAGGTCAGTGCTTCGGACATCACCGTCCCTGTACTTGCAGCAGTCTTCAGACGGTTCAGCTTATCATAGGTGTAACTGAAGGTATTACCCGTTGTGGATGCATAACCCCAGAGCTGCTGGGCAATATTGCCGTTATACTGCGCGTTGCTCAGTACTGCCGTACCGCTTTTGGCATAGTTCAGCTGATAACTAAACTGCGCCGAACCGGCCTTTGTCTGCCAGCCGCGCTCATTATACTGATAACCGACGGTCGTTAAGAACTTACCTCCTCCGTCCTCACTGTGCAGGCCTTTGCTTTTTAACTGGCCTATTTCATTATAGCTTAGACGGCTCTGAAGAATCTCCGTCTGTGTGTTTATTTTCTTGCGGGTTTCCTTCAGCCTGCCGACATGATCATAGCTGCTAGTGGTCAGAAGCGTCGTAGCTGCACCCGAAGACGGTGTATGCACCCGCCTGCTGATCTCCAGCTCACCGGTAAAACTATAGCTGTTTATAATCCGGTCCGTTCCCTTCAGGTGATTCTGCGATACCGACTCGATCAGACGGGCACGTTTATCGTAATAGTTCACCGTCATCAGCATCGTATCGCTGACACCCTTACGGACCTTCGTCCCGGTCAGAAGACCTTTGACAAGTGAGGTGGTATCTGCAGCAACTGTAGTCGGGAACAAAGCGGAAGTCTTAAATGCATAATCATCATAGTAATTGACCGTCAGCTCCTGAAGCTGAGCCGTCGTACTCGGAAATGCGGTGTTCGTATAAGCTGTACCCGTACGGCTTTCCCACTGCGGAGTGACAGCGTCAGCCAGCGCCTGCACCTGTGCGCGGGTGGCCGCAGTAGAATTCGTATTGGTATAGATACCCGAAGAGGCAATCCGGCCGAATGCATCGTATTTACTGTAGCTCCACTTCCTGGCAGCACGCTGAACAGCATCCTGCGTCAGAATAGGCTGATCGTTCTTATTGTAAACAATATATTCCCAACTTTTGCCCGGAATCTTTTTCTCAACCACTCTTCTATACTTATCATACCGGTAGGCATACAGGAGCTCATTGAAATCCGTACTGTTGTCCGTGATCGTCGCCACCGCATAACCCGGAGGAACGACATACCGCAGATCCCCAAAATCATCGTACACATAATAGGTACTGAGTGATTTTGTTTCACTCTCCCAGATACGTTTGAGAACAACACGCTCTTGAAAATCCTTATACTCCTCCACCGTTCCCGATTTACCCGGTTTGCTCACGTCCGTACTCGTGTTCACCCAGTTCTCATCCTTGAGGACTGTTTTGTAAAGTTTCCCTGCGGCGTAGTAAGTCGTTCCGGCAGCACCTGTATTTGCGCTGTTGATTACCCATAACCGGACTTCGCCGGCTACATTCGTACCGTAATCGGTAACTACGGTATGACCGCCTGCAGAACCGGTAACCACCGTATTTCTGTTGGCTGCAGGCTGCCAGGAAGCACCCGCTGATCCCTGCTCCAGTACACGGTTCAGCGGACTGTTCTCAAAAACTGTAACCGAATAGGGACTCGAAGTTTTCATCACACCTCCGTCCCAGCCGCCGTTTACCTGATAATAATTCGTCTGGTTCACTTTCGCGGCCGGCTTGAAACTGCCATTGGCGCTGGCCTGCTCGGCATAGGGCAGATATTTCACCGATTCCCGGCCGAAACCGTCGTACTCCATATGCTGCACAATATCCCTGTACGTCGGACTGGCCATCAGCTCCACCGTCTGAACAGGACGCCCCAGACCGTCAAAATACTGAACCGTCTGGTTTTCTTCTCCTATTGTCCGGACAAGACCGAGCTCACCCGATTTGACGGCTTTACGAAACGTTCGCGTTAAAATATAGTTCTGTGAACCGGTAGGTACACTTGTGAAGCTTGGAAATCCACCGACCGAGAGCAACACCGTCTTAGAGCTTCTAGGAATATGGAAGCCATTCTTCAGAGTGATGCTATTCGATGCTTTAATGATTGTTTCACCATTATATCTGTCCAGCTCAAGATCGACGCTCTGACCAAAAACACTCCCCACAAATATCCAAACTGGGAGAAGATACAACAAAATTTTAATAATATACATAACTTAAGGACTGTAATCGTAACGATAATTTTTAAGGTTTTCTCTTTTAAATGAAACAGATGCGTCCCAATACGTCAGAATCCCGACAAGGTGAATTTTTTCAATCTTTACCACGGAATATTGGTTTGCGTTGCAAGTTAATTCTTCATAACCCTCTCCTACTTATTTTCCGAGATAGAACAATTACAAGAATTCTCTTATAAGCCATGAAGCGAATTATTAAATTCTTATTATTCAAAGGCCATCTATGTCGCATCCACCTAAAAGTAATAGTACCTATTTCAATCATCTCAATATTTATAATATCTAACCAAATAAATTAATTGGAGATGTAATGGTATTGATAATTCTTCAAAACGTTCTTTTCAAGATCAAGAACATTGTTCAATCGCTGGAGTCCGTCATACATATAATATTCGCTAGCTCCACGCGGATCTGTCATGCTCGTCATACCAACCAAAGGCTTATATGTATAACTGGTAACAAAAGCTTTTGTCAATTTGTTACGTAAGGTCGACATATGCATATTTATAACCGCATGGCTGACACCGATATTGTTCAGGCTATTTAAAATGTTCCGACCTACCGTATGGTGCGCCACCGTATTACCTCCGCCGAGAGCAGTTAGCACGTCGGCGTAGCTTGCATTTTCGATTTGTGCAATTGGATACTGGCCGGAATATCCCCACAGATATACCGTTCTAACATTTCCCTTTTTAACAAACTCTTGAAGATTTCCATTTGCGTTATAGGAAAGATATTCCACTAAAGCTCCTTTAGAATA
>NZ_JABMCQ010000095.1 GCF_013179575.1 Sphingobacterium shayense
CGATATGCCTATCTGGATGGCCGCCGAAGACTTTGCATATTATACGCAAAAATATCCAGCGGCATTTTTCTTAGTAGGTACTAAAAACGAAGAAAAAGGGATTCTATCTGAACTGCATACTCCCACCTTCGATATTGATGAATCAATCTTTAAAGGAAGCATTCCGTTAATGGTTAACGCCACATTATCCTTATTAAACACACATTAATTTACATAAACTAAATATTTAACACAAACCCAATAAATACTATATTTGAGTAAGTTATAAAGATAAACTAATTATTAAGTTAATATAATATATTGTAGGAAAAACAATTTAGTAACTGGAAAAGCCAATCCTGAATAAGGTCCCACTTGCAGGTCCAAAATACTTTTCGTAATTTATTTTTATGAAAATAGCTTTCATTAGTGATCTCTACGCGCTCCTTTCTTTCATGCTTTATAATCACGAAATATAGTCATCCCAAATCCGATGTACCGTTTCGAGTATCATCGAACAAGTTACCATCTACTTAAATGAGTCATCGCGTCGAAGAAATTCCGCTACGAAAGCGTCATCGTTTAAGTCTGGATAATCGTTATAAACTCGGTTAATTTCCTCGAATTGCCCTTCGGAGAGGGTTTCATGGGGGTTGAGGCACCATATTCCCTTGATCAATCCCTGCCTACGCAAAACTTCGTGTATACCTGGAATACATCCTTTGAAGTCATGGCTGGGATCAAATAATGCCCCATTCACATCCGTTATCTGTACACCCTTGGTGAGTAAACTATGTAAAGCATTTCCATCTCGGGCTTGTTTAGCTGCCTTTATTTCCTCAAATAACGCTGTCGCCTTATTCGTCCAAACCGCCCAGTGTCCTAATAGCCCGCCTCTAAAAGAAACCTCCACGGACTTCCCTTCGACGCTAAACACATAATCCGTGAGTAGATCAGCCACGATGTTATCGTCATTGCCCGTGTACATTGCGACCTCTTCTCTACGCGAAGAATTCGCAAGTGCGCGCATCACATCTAAGGTCTGATAACGATTGAACGAAGCACATTTTATCGCTTCAACCCCGGGAATTTCTACAAACTCGCGCCAAAACTCGTAGCTGAATATCCTCCCACCTACAGATGGCTGTAAATAAAATCCGAAAACGGGGATATGATCAGCTACTCTACGCACGCGTTCCAAAATATCTTTTTCACTCCAGCCCTCCAGTCCTCCCATACTTAAAAGGCCGATATCATATCCAAGGGCGGAAGCAATTTTGGCCTCCGAAACAGCTTGGTCTACCGGTCCGCATATCCCAGCTACTGTAATAAACTTTCGATTTATATTACTACTTTTAACTTCCTGTATAGCAATATCTAGAACCCGTTGGAATAACCCAACTTTCGGATCTCTGATTTCAAACTGGGTGGAATGTACCCCCACAGCAATCCCGCCGGCACCAGAAGCAATATAATATCGCGAAAGCCGTCGCTGCGCCTTCTCATCGAGGGTTCTATTTTCGTTCAACGCCAGTGGATGCGCGGGAATAATTGTTCCATTAAGCAAATGTTCTTTTAACTCTATTGGTAGCTTTTTCATCAGAATTGTCCTCCTCTTTCTTGAAAATGGGTAGGCTTGTCCCAGAGATCTCCTCCTTGCAATAGCCATTGCGCATTTATTTCGATAATTTCACGAACGGTTACACGCGGGTAACCAAACAGACGATGACATTCCGAAGCATTATTCAGAAGTGCTGTGCCTTCGGCGTGATTTACAAAGGTAGGTGGCCGGTCGAATATTTTACCGAATTGATTGGCAACCCAGCGAATCGATAGCGTTTCAGGGCCCGTAACATTCAATAATTTTGCTGGCGACTCGGTATGAAGTAAGCTCCGAATTGCAATTTCATTAGCGTCCCCCTGCCAGATTACGTTTACATTCCCGCTGCTCAAATCTATAGGAACATTATTAAGCACAGATTTGCCAATCTCCATCAATACCCCGTAGCGAAAGTCAACGGCATAATTCAGCCGGTAAATGAGTATCCTTGTACCATTGGTTTTTGAAAAGTATTCAAATATGCGCTCCCTTCCCAAGCAGGACTGCGCGTATTCACCGATAGGTTCTGGCCTAGTGTCTTCGTCGACACCTCCTTCATGAACCGGAACAAACGGAAGTACATTCCCGGACGAAAATGCAACTATCCGAGAATCTTTGAACTTTTGAGCGACTCTGCCGGGCAAATATGTATTCATCGCCCAAGTGAAATCCTCATTCCCTGATGTACCGAATTTATGTCCGGCCAAATATATGATATTTAAAACTTGAGGTAAACTTTGCAATGAGCTGTCATTCAGTAGATCACAGCTAATTGCAGTTACTCCGCTACGTTCCACACTTTCACGGATTGCAGGATCGGAAAATCGCGATACCCCATACACTTTATTCGGTTTGTTCAATATTTTTAAGGAATCTACCAGTAGTTTCCCCATACTGACCCCCATTTTACCACCTATCCCCAGAAGCATAATATCACCCTCTACCTGCTCCAGATCGGATAGTAAGGCTGGTGAAGGCACCGAATAAAGTTCTTCCATTTTTTTTAAGTCCATATTCCAATTGTTAGGATAAAATCAATACTTTAAAATTTATAACTGCTAGCACCACCACTAGGATGATTCCTAATAACCCGGCTACTTGTTGAAAGCGTGTATTGGGATGGTCTCCCATAATCTGCTTGCTACTTGCTATCCACCATATGGCAACCCCGATAAACGGCACCAAGAAGATCGTCACACTTTGAGCCAGCACGATCAGCTCTAGCGGAAGGTGACTAAACATCAGTGAAATGATGGCTCCGAAAATCATCACCACAGCGATTAGGAGCTTATTCCGCTTATTATTTAAGCCTCCTTCGAACCCCAAACTATCACCAAGCATCGATCCTCCAAGTACGGCATTACCAACCAATGAAGAAAACGAGGCACCAAATAAACCAATAAAAAAGAAGTTGCTGGCTGCATCGCCAAATAATGGTTGCAAGGCCAAAGCCATTTGTGCAGCGGAATCCACCTGCACGCCTTGAGGGTGAAGTACCGAAGCTGCGCATATTAAGACCACAGCGCTCATTAATCCTAAGATCAATATACCAACACTGCTACTACGTTGTGCGTTCGTATTTTCGGTAGGCGCGAGTTTCCTTTTTTCCTGCACCAAATAAGATTGGTAAAAAGCGCCGACTAACGAAAAACAAGAAGCTATGAAAGCAACTATAAGCCCCGCCGAGCCGGTCGGTATTTGCGGACGCAAGCCAGCGAGTAACTGATCCATCCCAGGTGCTATCAAAAAAAGCGTGGTTATAAAACTGAAGAGCATTACTATAACCAGCGCTAGCATCACTTTTTCTAAGACACGGTAGAACGACCGTGAAAACAAAAGAAGAATACCAAATAAATTAAATAAGAGTATCCATATTTTTGGACTGGTCTCTGTCGCCTCGCCGATAGCAATACCTACACCAGTTGAATTACCTGCTTGAAAAGAGATGCAAACCATGAATATCCCCGCTCCAATAAAGACACTAGCTACCCTTCCCATAGAAGTTCGGATTAGAGTTAGTAGAGACTCCTGCCGATGTTGACCAATACGCGCACTCATATTGGTAAATATCCTCATGAAAAATATTGCTACCACAATGACCCACATTAAGCTAAAGCCATAATCAGCCCCCATTTTTGAGGTAATTGTCATCTTGCTGGGACCAAATACCAGCGCAGCTGTCACAATGCCGGGTCCAAGAATGGATAAACTGCGCAAAAGCCAGTTTGGCTTCGTTGGTTTAGTTGTTTGATTCATAGGTTTCAAATTCTTTCTGTGTGAGCTCTTTACCGTTTCCAAACCGATTGTTTACATAATTTATGATCGCTATCAGCTGTTCGTCTCTTAAAAAACCAAAACTAGCCATGTCTTGTTCATAGCGTACGCCCTGGATGTCTTTTTTTTCACTCGTCCCGTTAAGTAGCAGCTGGCTAAAGGTGCGTAAATCACCGATATTCTGGGATCCCACTAAAGCGGGGAATACACCCTTAACGCCTTTACCATCGGCCTGGTGGCAGGAAGCACAGTATGTTTTATAGAGGGTTGCACCGTTAGATTCCGTGTTAAGGGCTGCATCTGGCAGCGCATCCTCCTGCATATATTCCGCAGGATTACTCGTGCTCACACGGAGTCGAAGAATACGATCATCATTTTCTTTAGGAAAGCCCGGCTGTGGATTCCAGTCACGATTGCTCGTGGAGAGATAAATATCGCCATTGGGTGCCGTTAGAACCGCACGCATACGGCCATATTTTTCACTGAAATACACTCGCTCTTGACCAATACTCTTATTGCCTTCGCCCAACGTCAACACTCTTAAAGACTGATTTTTAAGGGTCACAAGCAATAACGAGTTCTTCCACTGCTTGATTTCATCTGACCCATAATACGCGAGACCGGCAGGTGCGATGACTGGCGTCCAAGGACGAATCGGAGGAGTTAAATTAGCCTTCCTGGTTTGCAGGGCTATTTCCTGCGGAGTATCGTGCATGCCTTCAACAAGTGGCCATCCGTAATTATGTAACGGAAGAATAAGATTTACCTCATCTTCAATAGCATCACCATGCTCCGAGGTAAACAAGTTACCCCTACCATCGCTCGCCAGTCCCTGTATGTTACGAAATCCCCAAGCGTACACGTAGCTGCCGGCGATTGGATTATCTTTTGGAATGCTGCCATCTAGATGCATGCGCAAAACCTTTCCGTTTAAAATTGTCGAGTCTTGTGCGTAATGGTTATCCGCAGCGTCGCCTGTTGCCCAATATAAAATATCCCGATCCCGGTCGACCAGCAGCCGACTGCCGTTGTGTCCTAATGCTCCTTTCACGCGGAGCAATTCTTTCGGATTCTGTAAGTTTTCTCCGTCATACGTATAGCGCATCAAAGTAGATACTAACAAGGAATCTTGTTTTTTAGTATAATTTATAAAGACCAAGGGATCACCATTACCTCGAGGCGCGATCGTTATATCGAGTAACCCAGGCGTAGTTCTGGTAAATACGTCATTGAGCGTGAGCAGCGTTTGCACATTCCCAGTTTCTAGATCTAGAGACTTTACTTTCCCTTTAATTTCTGTGAACAAAATTTTGTTTTCGTGATAAGCCATTCCCCATGGCACATCCAGTCCATCCGCTACGGGAAGTATCTCTAGAAACTGTTCTCCAACTTTTAAGAATTCGGGGGTTTTCTCAGATTCCCATGCATACTCCTCCTTAGGGTCTCTGCAACCTGCTAATAACACTGTCAACGAAAGAAAAGCGGTTAACCGAGGAAAGGAAAAACATATCATAAGGTACCCTCCTTGATTAAATTTGCGGCGTAATCTACCGCACGTGCAGTGAGGGCCATAAAAGTCAGGGAGGGGTTTTGGTTACCCGTACTCGTCATACAAGCCCCGTCGGTTACAAAAACATTCTTGCAGGTATGCATCTGGTTAAACCCATTTAGCATCGAGCTGTTTGGGTCTTTTCCCATACGTACGCCTCCCATATCATGGACTTCCAGTCCCGGCTGACGCCCGAACTGAATATGCTGATCGATCGTTTGGATATTTGTACAGCCTGATTTTTCAAGCATCTGACTTCCCTCTTTAAAGAAATCATTCATCATGGTTATATCGTTTTCCGTATAGCCTATTGAAGTCACAAGCTGTGGCAATCCGTACTTATCTTTTTTTTCCAAACTAAGCCGTACGTGATTTTCATAAATCGGCAGGACTTCGCCCTGCATCATCATTGAAATACTCCAACCACCAGGCTCCAGTAAGCTATCTTTAAATGCGCCTCCAAGACCAACCTCCGGTGAGCTTCTGCTCCAGCCGGAACGACCTGCACCAAAGGCGATGAGGTACGATCCTTTAAAGGTTTCCGCCGCCTTATGAATATTTTTAAAAGCCGGCACGAAAACCTGTGTAGGCCTTTTGCCGTAATAGTAAGAGTCTTCATAACCTGGGAAATCCGCCGTAATACGTCCCCTATAGTTGTGAAAAGCGACATAATGTCCAAGAACCCTAGCATCATTACCTAACCCCTCAGGGAAGCGTTCACTTGTAGAGTTCAGTAAAATAAGATTGCTGTTCAATGTTGCTGCGTTCAAAAAAATGACTTTGGCGCGGTATTCCTTTGTCGATCTGTCGGAAGCATCAATCACCTGAACCCCTGAAGCGCGTCCTGTTTTCTCATCGTAAAGAATGCGTTCAACGATACTATCTGTCAGAATAGTGAGATTACCGGTTTTTTTTGCAAAAGGAATTGTGGAAGAATTTGAACTAAAATACCCTCCAAAAGGACATCCCCTTTCACAAAGAGCACGCGCCTTGCAGGCAGTCCGTCCCTGAGCCAACTGTTCCGGTGCAGCATTGACTAAATTTGCTGAGCGTCCGATTATTGCCCTACGATCACTATAGTTATCCGCAATAGAAGCCGCTATGGCCTTTTCGACTTGATTCATCTGAAAAGCCCCCACCACTTCGCTGTCTGGCATGTTATCAATACCGTCGCGATTTCCCGAAACGCCAATGAATTTCTCGACGTGGCTGTACCATGGAGCCAGATCGGCATAACGTATTGGCCAATCCACGGCGTAATCAAACCGCTCGGGTGCGCTAAACTCAAAATCGCTCCAGCGCTGGGTCTGTCGGGCCCATAACAAGGATTTCCCACCCACCTGAAAACCACGGACCCATTGAAAAGGTTTCTCCTGAATATATTCCTGCTCCTTATCTGAGGCATAAAAATGTCGGGTAGCCTCGTTATAGGCGTAGTGGTTACTAATTATTTTGTTATCTTTAAGATCGGCCTTGGTTTTGCCTCCATGATGCTCCATCTCCCAAGGGTCGAGCATCGCTGTTGGATAATCCTCAATATGGCGAACCATACGTCCCCGTTCAATCAGAAGCGTCTTGAATCCCTTCTCTGTAAATTCCTTAGCCGCCCATCCGCCGGAAATCCCCGATCCCACTACGATGACATCAAATTCTTTGTTTAGGTTCATGTTTATACGCTTTGGATATCCTCTAAGTTATTATCTTTCTTATATATAGCCGAATAATCAGGGTCATTTATTTTAAAAAATACTCCAGAAAAAGATAAGCCTGCTCATTCGATTTGTCATTTGGAGCGTGCTCGGCTCGATTGGTCATTGCTACACGATTTACGTAGCCCAATAACTCGTTTACTTGTATGGTGTGATTCAACGCGATCCATCGCTCTACAGGATCCGAAGAGCCTCCAGACACCAAGAAAGGACGAGGTGCCATAAGTGCGTGTAATTCCTGCAAATCAAAGCCCTTATTCATCAATTCGGGATATAGCCCCTGTGCTCCCGCGACGAGCCCTCTCTCTCGCCAGCCATCCTTCCACGGCGGCGGGTAATAACCGAGATACCAGGGTTCCCAATAATTTACGGCCGATCCTTTTGTTTCATCGAACACGATTCCCGGATCAGACCAAACCCCGCAGGCGAACTTTTCATATAGGCAGGAAGCAAACATAGCCCACTTCCCGCCATAAGAATGCCCCATAATGCCGATCTTATCTGCATTAACCTGCGGCACTTTAGCGAGCACCTGAAATGCATTCGCTGCCGCATAGGCAAGCAAAGATAATGGCTGTATCGTCGCCCGATCTATCGATGGATAATATAGTGAATACGTTTTGTTTGCTGTGGTCTCACTGGTTCCGATCGAAAGAGTGACGAAACCACGTTTAACCAATGCCCGTGCAAAATCACGCCCCGCTTTACCTTGCCCGATTGCCGTCTGCGGCTCGTAGAAAACAGTAATCACTGCCGGCCGTTTTTGCTTGCCAAAAGGGACCAGTAGATAACCTTCTGTTGTTTCCTGAGGGAGCCAACGGAAACTTACCCGGTACTGCGTATATCCATCCTTCTGAATCGAATCTAAATAGATAAACTGCTGATCCGTTATCAACTCCGGCCAGGGGCCCATCATCCGATGCCAGGTGCTGTTAATCTCCTTACGTCGCAACGACCAATCGGTAGCATCCTTAACCAATCTACCGTCATAAAATTTCAGTGGCGAACGAAAAGCTCCTAACTGCTCTTGGTAGGCAGCCGGCGGCCGAAAATACGGCGCAAGTTTATCGCCTAGCGCTGTACGGTCCGATCCATCCTCTTTGATTTGCGCTTGCACGTTCGAAAATAGACTACTAACTAGTATCCAGAGAAGAACGAGGTGCAGCTTCCTATTTTTCCTTTTCATCTACTACTGTTTTGCTGGTTAGATTTAGTTCCATCCTGGGTTTTGTTTCAAATTTTCATTTAAGTTCAGCTCGCGCTCCGGTATAGAATTTAAATAATCTCTATCCAGCTTAAACCCGTATCCTGCCGGGATCGCCTTCTGAAATGGATCTAGGAAGCCTTGGTCGTCGACTGGGAATGGGTTTTTCTTAAGTTGCGCTGCACGGAATCCTTTAGGTCTTTTGCCGAGAACAAGTTCATCGGCCGCTGCCCAGCGTGCAATGTCTTCCCAGCGGAATCCTTCGGCGGCAAGCTCGATATGGCGCTCCCTGCGTATTTCATTGATTAGTGGGGAAAGCTCTTTGAACTGCCAGTTCGGATCGCTCACGATAGCGTCAATCACTAGATTCGGCATACCGGAGCGCTCACGGAGTGGTTTGATTGTTTTGTCGATATCACCTTGATTGGCAATACCTAACTCCGCCTTGGCCTCAATATAATTAAGGAGTACTTCAGCATACCGAAATAATATCGACGGTGTTTCTTCATACTGCTGCACATGATAAATCACTTGTGGATCATATCCTTTTTGAATGACGTATCCCGTTGGCGCATTAAGGTCTGTATTGGAATTTAGGGTGTTATAAATAACCGACCAGTTTTGGGTCTCGCCGTTGGCCGCAATCTTCCAGGCTTGATCCGGTGTAGCTACCGTCTGCATAAGTCGAGGATCTCTGTTTTTAAATTCTTCGGTTATACTGTTGTAGCCTCCGAATAATGGGTTTCCCGCTATGGGTTTCCCGTCCGAACACAGGTACTGGTCCGCTAGACTCTTCGCCATCGAACGCCCAAGTGGCTGGGACATGCGGAAGTTCCTATCGTTTGTAAAGTCGCCATCGCCTCGAGACAGTTCATTATCATAACGGCGCCAGAAAAGCACCTCTGGATTACTGGTATAGTCACGGCGTGTGAATAAGTTTCGGTAGTCCTTCAGTGGGTCTCCCGTACTATATACACTGTATAATCCAGATTCCATCACAGCTTGGCTCGCCTGTACCGCCTTCTGAAAATACTTATCTGGATCGGCGGCTTCTCTTCCGAAGATTGTCCCTTGATGGTATTTCTGCCATGACCCTTCAAACAGAGCAACCCTGCTTTGCATTAGTAGTGCTATCCATTTGTTTATCCGTGTATACCCATTGGTTTTTTGATCGTCCAAATACATCGCCGCAGTGTCTAGACAGGCAATTATATTATCGGCGACAACCTCTCTGGAGGTACGATCCATGTATAACATCGAGGAACTCGTCCCTAACTCTTCATCAAGCCACTGAATATCACCGTAGTCTTTGAGTAGGTTGAAATAAGTAACGGCCTTGAAGTAGTAAGCTTCCCCCACGTACTGTTTATAAGTATCAAATTCGTGCTTTCCTTCAATCTTTTTATAATGCGTTAGGAAATAATTCAAGCTGCGCACGGCCGAAAAATCTATTGTACCCGTAGGTGATACTGTTCTTGTCCCCTGCAGGCGCAGGTCAACCGTCGCCCCTACAAAATCATCGCCATCGTAGTCGCCACCGTGATTTGGATATTTTGGAAAATTACCATTCGTATAAAACTGGTTCATATAAATCTCTAGATCCAGTGGTTTTTCAAAGTACATTTCCGATATAACTTCGTCGAGCGGCTCTCTATCTAAGAACTCATCGTTACAGGCAACGAAGCTGGTTGCCAATGCCAATAGTAAACCGGTTAATTTTATATAGTTTTTCATCACTTTTCTATTTTAGAGTTAGGTTAATACCGAATGAATAGATTTTACTAATCGGATAAATAACGCCACTTGTGAGGTACCCGCCTTCGCGCTCATCGGACGCCACGGCCGTTTCGGGATCGAACACCTTGGGTAGACTTGAGAAAGTCAGCAAATTTTCTCCCGAGAAATAAATCCGCGCTCGACTAAATATACTCCCTGTTATACTTTCGGGAAAGGTGTAACCGAGCGTAAGATTTTTTAACCGTAGGTAACCCGCATTGAGTACATAGGCTGACTGACTGAGTCTATTTTTATCGGTCTCTGCAGTAAAGTAAGGTTTAGGTAGATAAGCCCCAGTATTGGGACCCAGTACATTCGTTTCATCCGCCGGACGCCAGTAATCTAGTCCTGGCGAATCTTTATATAAACCCGATCCCGACCATGCACGCGTTAGACCCCAAAATAAGGGAGTGGAAGCTTCCGGATAAAAGTTCCTTTTACCTACTCCCTGCCAGAACATATTCAGATCAAATTCTTTCCAACTCACGCCTGCGTTTATACCGATATTGTAACGCGGTGAAGTATTGCCGATCACTTTTAAATCTCCTTTGTTATCCAGCGTACGTTCGCCGTCGTTGATTACTCCGTCTCCGTTTAGATCTTCGTATTTCATATCCCCAGGACCCCAGTTGCTATGGTATTTACTTTGATCGGCCATTTGCTCGCCCTCGGTCTGAATGAGTCCTGCAGATTGGAACCCCCAAATCTCGCCGTATGGCTTCCCTTCATACCACGTATCAAGACGTCCAGTTTCATTCAAGTATTCGAGAATCGTCGTTTTACTATCACCTAACGCCAACTTAACGTTGTAGCCAATACCATTTTGCAACTGGTCGTTCCAGGAAAGTATAAGTTCATAACCCTTTGTAGAGAGCTTCGCATTATTGGTTAATGGCGTAGCTGCTCCTAACACATAAGGTAGCTCGATGGCTTTACCGAACATATCACTTGTTGTTCGGTTATACCAATCGAAAGTCACTCCTAAACGTGCTTGTAACATTGACATATCTAGTCCTAAGTTCAGCGTGGTGACCGTTTCCCAAGTAATGTGATCACTGATTAATGTAGGCACCAAAGCATACTGAGGGCGTCGGTCACCAATTATCCAGTTTAACTCCGATTTAATCGGGATACGCGAGTAAAACAGATCGTTTGCATTCGAATTGCTTAGTACATTTTGATTTCCCAACGAGCCATAGGACGCGCGTACTTTGAAATTGTCTATATAGGGCGAAATCGGCTCCCAATAGTCTTCCTTAGAGAGCACATAGCCAATAGCTGCAGAAGGAAAAAAACCAAAACGATTTTCCTTAGGAAAACGTGAAGATCCATTATAACGCGCTGCTACTTCCAGCAGGTATTTTTCCTGATAGTTATAGTTGATACGACCAAATGCCCCTCGGGTCGCCCAATGACTCATGTTGTCGAATGCAGTGATTCCCCCCAGCGAGGTAATCACTGAAGGATTATCTTCGACCACGGGAGAAGTACCTGTTGCATTCAATCCGCTATAAAGGTTTTCTTCCTGCTCAAATCCGATTAAGGCTTTGAAATAGTGGTCATCAATCTGCGTTTCATACGAACTAATGGCATTGAGTAGTTTATAGACGTTCTCATAATAGGCCGATGTATAGGACGACTGCGGCTTCCCTATATTACCGAATTCACCTGTTCCAAGCTCCACCATCACCGGTTTGGGATTCTGGCTGAGTTTTGTGTTTTTAATGTTATAGCTGTAATTTACAATAGTCTTCCATCCTTTTATGGGCTCAAATTCAGCACTGACATTCGCCAGGAAATCAGCATTCTTCTTTTTATCCCTACCGGAGTCTTGCAATAGACGAACCAGTGGACTTTGCACCGTACCATTAATATTATAATGCGGCATCATTGGGGCGAACATAAGCATCTCGCGAAATGTATGCTCTCTGCCAACGGTCGTCTCTCCCATCGGAAAATCAGTCATTGTAGTCGCCCATTTAACACTGGAGCTTAGACGCAGCCAGCTAGCGACCTGCGAGGATACGTTCGTCATCAGGTTATAGCGTTTGAATGAATCGTTCCCATAAGCATATGTACCGTTTTGATCGGCGTATCCGCCAGAAAGGAAGTACTGTGTGCGCTCGCCACCGCCGGTAACATTCAAGTTATGTTTCTGGCTAAAGGTATTATCGGCCATCAACAGGTGTGGCCAGTCGTTATTTGCGTTTCCGTTTCGTCGTCCTGCCCAAATATTATCGATCGGATTTTCCGGATCGTATTCATAAGGAAATGTTCCATCAATGTATCCTTTGATCCGTTCCATTTGCTCATCGCTATATACAGGCGTTAACCCCGCATTGGCATTAGCTTGGTTGTAGGCTGTCGCCCAGGTATATGAATCAATGAAACTAGGCAACCGCAATGGTGAGGACAATGAAAGATTAGTGCTGTAATCAACTGTTACCCCCTCTTGCCGGCTTCCTTTTTTTGTTGTTATCAAAATAACACCAAACGGTGCGCGCGATCCATAAACTGCCGCCGTCGAAGCATCTTTTAATACCGAGATGCTTTCCACTGTCTGCGGATCGATTGCGTTTAAATCCATTTCGACTCCATCTACCAGAACAAGTGGGCTGCTGCTTCCACTGATAGAACCTACACCGCGAATATTCAAGGAACTTGCCGCGCCAGGCTCCCCCCCGCGCATGCCCATATCGATATTCATATTCGGAGAGGCGCCTTTTATCAGATCCGCTACATTGTTCGCGGGTCTGTCTTTGAGCATGTCTCCTGATATCACATCTACCGAGCCTGTTAATGTTCCCTTTTTCTGTGTGCCATATCCAACTACGACAACTTCTTGCAAGTCATTGTTACTTACAATGAGGGTAACTTCCACTTGTTTTTCACCGGATAAAGTTAGTGTCTGGCTAAGATATCCGACCGAGCTCACCTGTATGGAGTCGTTCAGCGACCTTACAGGTATGCTGAACTTGCCGTCACTGCCGGTAAGCGTTTCGCCACCACCGGGTAGTGCTTTAACACTGATCCCCGAAAGCGGGCTACCTTGTGCATTTTTAACGGTCCCTTGGAGGGTAATGGGCTGCTGGGCTAGAACAACAGCTCCGAAAAATACGAGTAGGGTATTGAGTACTATTCGTCCAATTGTTATCATAATTCGTTGGTTTAAATTATTTTATATCCATTAGGTACATCTTGTTAACATTGTTCGTACGGTCGGGAAAAACATGCAGATAAATATGTTTGTACTCACTGCGGTGCCGGTCGAAATAATTTACGGTTACGTACACGCAATTTTCTCAAATAAATTCTTCGCACGACTTCTGCCGGCCAACCTTTATTTTTACTATCAAAATAGATTTTAGGGTTATAATGCTTCCAAGATAAGTTTCTATTTTTTAGAATGCAAAATATTTTTCCAAAAAATACACACTTTCTTCTCCGAAAGCCATTTCAACAATATAGGGCGTAACATACATAGTGTACGTTACCGAAAATTGTAACGGGTATAATTTAACAATCAGATGGAATCAATTTCCTACTTCACCTCGGGGCCTAAAACAGTTTTATCAGAAATTAAAATGCACTCCTACCGTTGATAAACTAAACGACCATCAACCATTGTTTTGTTCACTTGGATATTTTCATCAAATAAGATAAGATCAGCATTTAGACCCACTTGAATAGCCCCGATTTGTTTCTCCAGACCTAAAATACGAGCAGGATTCACTGTCATCATATTTACGGCCTGACCAAGGGAAAGTCCCGCCTTTTCTCGCATGGTTCGAATAAGACGATCGGCTGTTGCTACGCTTCCGGCAAAGGCCGTACGATCTGGCAACTTGGCGACACCGCCTTCGATGACAACTTTTAACCCTGTCGTTTTTCCACCTAGAATACTATTGCTTACATCCGTACCGGCCGCGCGCATCGCATCGGTGATTAGGATAATCTGTTCTGGCCGCTTCACTTTGTTTATCAGTTTCAAGAATGGCTCAGGAAGGTGCACACCATCAGCAATAATCTCCACATCAATATCATCCAGAAGTAGACAGGATTCTATAGCACCAGCATAACGGTGCGCGTCTCGGCGTGTCATTCCTGACATTCCTGAATATAAATGTGTCGCTAAGCGGTAACCGGCGGTAAGACCCGTCAGGATCTCTTCGTATACCGCATCCGTATGTCCAAGCGCGAGCAGAATTCCCTCTTGGGTAACGCGCCTGCCAAATTCTAATGCCCCTGGTAGTTCAGGTGCGGCGCTCCATCTGGCGATTAGATGTTTATAATCCTTAAGAATAGGTTCATATTCGTTTGGATCTGGATTACGGATATATCTAGGGTCTTGCGCGCCACGTTGAGCCATCGCAAAATAGGGTCCTTCTAGGTGTAACCCGTAAAACTTCGCTCCATCAATCTGTTGATTAATCGCTTTTTCGTATATTTTGAAGGTCTCTAACAGCAGTGACCGCTCACTCGTCAACGTTGTTGGAAGCATAGCTGTTGTACCGTAACGTGCGTGTGTTTGTGCGATATTTACATACCCATCAAGCTCGTTATCCATAAAATCAGAACCTCCTCCCCCATGTACATGGATATCAATAAATCCTGGGGAAAGATACATCCCCTGCGCATCGATAACTGTATGAGAGGGGCTGCTTTTGGCGGTACTATGCTGTAAATCGATTCCTGCTATTTTACCATTTTCCACGCGGAGTGACCCGGGTTCGGTTATACCTTGCGGTGTGATTATTTTTGCATTGATGAACGTGGTCATAATGAATGTTTTGTATTTAAAACTTACGGTGGTTATTCGTAGCAAGTTACAAAAATCTGCCAAAGACACTCAAGTCGGATTATGCATTTTCAAAAAAAAAGAAAAACGAACTCATCATCGGGGCGCAAATGAAAATGACCCACGCAAAAAATCCGAGGTAAAAAAACAAGTTTTTTCTTCCTCGGATTTTTTCATTTTTATTAATGTAAACGGTGGTTTCCTGCCGCTGGTTAAAATCTACCTCCAGTTATCTGTTCTTCGTCAAATATGTCTTCCAACCTGGCCGACCAATTATCCAATAGATCTTTTCGTTGGTTATCATTCAGGTGCGCTACGCCGTAGTTAATCTGAGGAGCAAGCAAAGAGAAGCCAACATATTCCAGCATTCCGCGATGCACATGCCTTAAGACACCTTGTATGTCGCCATAGTCTCCTGTTGGCAAATAATGAGTCGCTGGACTACCGGTAGTGACCGAAAGCAGAACTTTTTTTCCTGTAAATTTACCACTCACAAACGGTACGCGGCCGCCACCATATATCTTCCCACTGGCGAATACACGATCAACCCACCCTTTTAAGATAGCAGGCACCGAAAA
>NZ_JABMCQ010000096.1 GCF_013179575.1 Sphingobacterium shayense
ACCCTTAACAATAACATTAAGTTCTTTAAAGTTTCCGATTGCCAAACGACGTCCGATTTCATCCAACGTAATATGTTTGGTAGCACGCATACCTTGCTCACGTTGTAATTGTAGACGTTTATTTGCAACCTGACGCGCTTCTGATTCGCTTTCTAGCACATACAATTTGTCACCGGCCGTAGGCGCACCTGACATACCTAATATTTGTACGGGCGTAGAAGGGCCAGCTGTCTTAACACGTTCTCCACGTTCGTTGGTTAGGGCTTTCACCTTACCTGAGTGTGAACCTGCTAGAATGGCATCCCCAACGCTTAACGTACCACCTTGTACAAGTACTGTAGTTACAATACCGCGTCCTTTATCCAATGCGGCTTCAATTACTGAACCAACCGCACGTTTTGTCGGATCCGCTTTCAATTCAAGTAACTCAGCTTCCAACAATACTTTCTCCAACAACAGTTCGACGTTCTCTCCAGTTTTAGCTGAAATTTCTTGCGCCTGATATTTACCACCCCAGTCTTCAACAAGGATATTCATTGCTGATAGTTGCTCGCGAATCCTGTCTGCGTTTGCACCAGGCTTATCAACTTTAGTAAACGCAAATACAATTGGCGATCCAGCTGCCTGTGCATGATTAATTGCTTCTTTAGTTTGAGGCATCACAGCATCATCAGCAGCGATAACGATAATTACAATATCTGTTACCTTCGCACCACGAGCACGCATGGCTGTAAATGCCTCGTGACCAGGTGTATCTAAGAAAGTAATCTTACGGCCATCGTCTAAGTTTACTGCATAAGCCCCAATGTGCTGCGTGATACCACCGGCTTCACCCTTGGTTACGTTTGCTTTACGGATATAATCCAAAAGCGAAGTTTTACCATGATCGACGTGTCCCATTACCGTTACGATAGGTGCACGATCAATCATCTGATCTTGGTTATCTGGTTCTTCTAGTTCTGTTATTTCTTCATCTTCCGGTTTGATAAATTCAACCTGATATCCAAACTCGTCAGCAACAATACTTAGTGTTTCAGCATCTAAACGTTGGTTGATCGAGACGAACATACCAAGACTCATACAAGTTGAGATAACTTGTGTCACTTGTACATCCATCAAGTTAGCCAACTCATTTGCCGTCACAAATTCCGTTACACGCAATACCTTGGATTGTGCCGCTTCTTCCATTGCCGCTTCTTCTGCCGAAAGTGCTATATCATCTCGTTTCTGGCGGCGTAACTTTGCCCGTTGCGCAAATTTACCAGATTTACCTGCTCCACTTAAACGAGCAAGCGTTGCTTTGATTTGATCTTGGATCTCTTTTTCTGATGGTTCCTCTTTTGGAGCATCCTGGTGGCGTCCTCTTCCTTTGTGATCCGGGCGAGGACCTCTATGATTAGGGTTATTTCCTCCGGGTCTATTTTGTTGATTTTGACCTCCTCGATTGAAACCTCCGCCTGCAGGACGATTTGCATTGTTAGCAGTTCCACCTTCAGTAGGGCGTTGACCTTCTTGTGCATTCGGATTAACAGGCGTGTTCGGACGATTATTTGTACGTTTACGTTTACGCTTGTTGTCGTTATTCGAATGATGTGTAGCATTCGACGAGGATGCTACGGGTTTACGTTCTACCGGTAGCTGTATTTTACCGACCACTTTTGGTCCAGCCAATGTTTCTGAGCGTGCGCGAATTACATCTTTCTGCGGATCCGCTACAGGCTTAGCTTTAATGTCTCCCTGTACAGGAGGTTTAACTTCTGTATTTTCCTTATTCATTGGGGCGCCCTTAGGCTCAGATTTGATTTCTTCTTTAGGATCGTCTTTTGGTTGTTTTACTTCAACCTTTGCTTTTTCGACAAGAGCCTCTTGCTTTGGCTGATCTGCCTTTGGGTTTTCACTCTTAGGTCTCTCTGCCACAGGTTTTTCCTCCTTTGTTTCGATCTTCGGTTTTTCTTCTTTAGGTGTTTCCACAGTTTGCGGCTGTGGAACAGGTGTAACCGTTTCTTCTTTTACAGCAGCTACTTTAGGTGCTTCTTTTTCAGGAGTTGGTTCCGCGGGTTTTTCAACTTTCGCTTCTTCTTTAATCGTGGCTTTCGGTTCGGCTTTTTTCCCTTTGCCATGATGAAGACCATCTAAATCTATTTTACCTACGACTTTTAACGGGCTATTATCTTCCTTTTTAGGTTCCTCTTTTTTCGGTTCCTCTTTTTTAGGTTCTTCCTTTACAGGGGGAGCATGGTCAATGACCGTATTTTTGATAAGAACCTCTTCTTGCGGTTCAGAGGTGTGCTCATTAGATTCAAAGGAATCTGCTCCACCCGTTCCAGCAGCTGACTCTTCACGACGAATTTTTCCGATAACAATTTGCTTTGCTTCGTCTTTTACAATTTTATCGCCTTGAAATTCCTTTAAAAGGATACCATACATATCTGGAGATAACTTAGTACTTGGTTTCGATTCTACATCGAAGCCTTTCTTTACCAAGAAATCAACAGCAGTACC
The DNA here is from genome assembly GCF_013179575.1 of Sphingobacterium shayense. Lineage (GTDB taxonomy): Bacteria > Bacteroidota > Bacteroidia > Sphingobacteriales > Sphingobacteriaceae > Sphingobacterium > Sphingobacterium shayense. The sequence continues at coordinate 2,503 of NZ_JABMCQ010000096.1, forward strand.
GATCCCAATATTAAGTTCTTTTGCCGCCTTTAGTAAGTTTACGCTCTTTCCTTCTATCATCTATTTATTTACCTCTATTATTTAGTACTACAAAAATATGTTTTTTTACAATGAAAAAACAATTTAAGAACAATTGTTTTTTCATTGAGTATGCCCCGACAGAGCACTATTCGAACTCAGATTGAAGGACACGCACAATCTCAACGATAGTATCGTCCTCTAAGTCTGTTCTTCGCGCGAGTTCTTCATGTGTTAAACTAAGCACAGATTTGGCTGTATCAAGCCCCACACGCTTAAGTTCATCGATAATCCAGCTATCAATTTCATCTGCAAATTCTTCGATATCCACATCCTCCTCTACTTCGTCATTCTCACGATAAACGTCGATTTCATAACCAGTCAATTTACCGGCAAGTTTAATGTTATGTCCACCTCGGCCAATTGCCAGAGATACTTGGTCTGGTTTTAAGTATACAGCGGCCGTTTTATTTTCGTCATCAATTTTGATAGACGAAATTCGCGCTGGACTAAGCGCCCGCGTAATATATAATGAGTTATTAGATGTAAAGTTGATTACATCAATGTTCTCGTTGCGTAATTCACGGACGATACCATGAATACGGGATCCTTTCATACCAACGCATGCGCCAACCGGATCAATACGGTCGTCGTAAGATTCCACTGCCACTTTCGCGCGCTCACCTGGTTCACGAACAATTTTCTTGATGGTGATTAAGCCATCGAAGATTTCAGGAACTTCCAACTCAAACAAACGTTGTAAAAATTCTGAGGCTGTACGTGAGATAATAATCTTTGGATTATTGTTCATCATATCAACCTTAGATACTACCGCACGAATGCTATCTCCTTTTTTGAAATAATCTGCTGGAATCTGTTCTGTTTTTGGAAGGATAAGTTCGTTACCATCTTCGTCCAATACTAAGATCTCCTTTTTCCAAATCTGATACACCTCGCCAATTACAAGTTCACCCTCGCGATCTTTGTATTTTTTGAAAACTTCGTCTTTCTCTAGCTCAAGAATCTTAGAAACTAGTGTTTGTCGTGCAGCTAAAATTGCACGGCGGCCAAAGCTTTCCAATGTTACTTGCTCGATATAATCGTCGCCAACTTCTAGGTCAGGATCATATTGATGTGCTTCTGCTAATTCGATTTCTAAATCATCATCTTCAGAGAAACCATCTTCCATGACAACGCGTGTTCTCCAAATTTCCAAATCCCCGTTATCCGGATTCACAATCACGTCCACATTCTCATCTGTTCCGTAACGCTTGCGGATCATACTACGAAAGACTTCTTCCAAAACTGTGATCACAGTTGGACGGTCGATGTTCTTAAAATCCTTAAACTCTTGAAAAGAGTCTATCAAATTGATATTGCTGCTCATTTGTTATTTAAATGAAATTAACACCTTTGTTTCTGTTATATCTGTAAAAGGAATTTCAAGCTCCTGTGTAGTTGCTTTCTTACCTTTTTCTTTTACCTTCTGATTAATCGTGATTGAAGCATCGTTAACCTGAAGTAATTCGCCTTCAAATTTAGCTCCATCGAGACCTTTTATACGTATAAGTCTGCCTATATTTTTAATATACTGGCGATGTAGTATCAGTGGCGTATCAACTCCCGGAGAAGATACTTCTAGACGGTATGCCGTCTCTATGACGTTTTCTTCTTCTAGATGAAATCCAACATGACGGCTTATCTTCGCGCAATCTTCTATCGGCACCCCTTGGTCTCCATCAATTAATATTTCTAACACACCGTTACGCTGCATCTTGATCGAAACGACAAACAAATCTTCACGATCTGCAATCTTCTCCTCTACTAGTGCGCGAACTCTTTCTTCTATTTGCATATCTAAATTCCATAATTGAATTAAAAAAGGGGGCATACCATGCCCCCTCTTTCTAAGATATTACAAAAGTAATGATATTCTTTTAAAGATACAAACAGTGGTTTTATTTATTATTCACGACATCTACAATAGTCTTTTGCATTTGTGCCATCATCGACGATAAAGTTTCTAATGTAGGAGTTGAATTAGGTACTGGAAAGTCCTTACTAATGAAAGCTTTAGCTTTCCATATTTCCAATATGTCTTGTGGTTCAACCCAGTAAGGAGAAAATGAGGGGTTGTCAGAAATAAGCTTCAAACCCTTAGCCTCATTATATTTCTGACCAAGTCGTTTGTACACAATTCCTTCCGAATCAGTAATTATTACGTAGGTGTCGTTTGACTTCATATTCTTCCAATCTTCAACATATTCAGCAATAATCATAGTGCCTGATTCGAGGGGTAACATCGAATCGCCTTTGATTTCGAAGGCCCTATAAGTACCTTGATTAAACATCGGCAGTCTAAATTTCTGAAGAGTCGCAACGTACTCCGGATCTCCATAGCCATTCGTATATCCTGCACTAGCTTTTACCGGTACAAATTCAATATTTTGAGTATCTTCCTGATCGACTGTTATACTTAACACACGAAAGTCTGAAACAGATCCACGAACTTTGGGCTTCCAGTCCGCGGTGATTACCTCTTGTGTAAAGTCATCCATAGAGACCTCGAAAAAGTCTGCCATTTTTTTTAGCATATCAAAATTAGGTTCAGCACGAAGTTCTTCGTACGCGCCAATAGATGGGCGTTTTACGCCTAATACGTCAGCCAGAGCCTGTTGCGAGAGTCGTTTTTGTTTTCTTAAAAACTTGAGATTAATACCGAAGTTCGACATTTTTTTATAAAATATTTTGTTAATCCTAAAACTATTAGTAACATTGTGCCAATAAAGTTAGGTATTTAAGACGATAACACCAAATATATTAGTCATAAACAATTTAGAAATGAAACACAGCGTATATATAGTTACTGACAGCAATAGAACTTACCTTGAAGTGGGCTATTGTACCGATATCAACAAACGATTACACCAAATCAAAAACTCTTCTACTATTTTATTTGGCAAGGCGACGAAATTGAGCAATATTGTTTATATAGTGAATTTTGAGACGTATGAGGAGGCGGAACAGCGTAAACAGCAATTGCAACAATTCACGAGGATGCAGCGTGAGCGTGTTATTCGAATGAAAAACCCGAATTGGTTAAACCTTGCGCCGTTACCATCTCCGTTACAAACAAAAAAGGCCGTTGTTTACGCCTAAGCACAAACAACGACCCTAACAACCTTAACCCTTTAAATCAACCTCACTATTGTGTCTGACTACCAACCAGGCATAAAGTTTAATCCGAAGGTTCCAAATTTTGTTCTTGATTTCACAAATGGTACGGCGTAGTATGGCTCAATAATCATTGCGCCAAATAAATTTACCCGTACAGAAACACCGGCACTGACTACCGGGACTCTATAATTCGGGTCATACACCATAAGTGGGGAGCCGTCATTCAAAATTGGGTTTCCTTGATTATCGGTTTGTTCTATCAGTGGTTTATCTTCCAAAGAGCCAACAATTTTATTTCCTTTATTCCAGGCTAAGCCTGCATCGAGGAACAAGTTGAGATCTGAAAACAAAAATTTTGATTTCACTGCTGCTAATTTCTCAGGGCCAGTGAATGGAAGGCGAATTTCAAAATTGCCTACTAACACACGAGACCCCATTAGATCGTTGTACGAAAGGTTTCCAACCTTATCGGGAGACATACTATCAAATCCACGTACGAAAAACGGATACCCAATATAATTACCTCTTAAGCGTTCATCGTCTTTGCCTGAACGAATATAGGTATAAACGCGTCCAGCGAGAGTAATAGGTTTAAATCTAACATATCGGCGAAGGTCAACCGTATAATTGGTGAAGCTTAAATCACCAAAATATTGCCCGACACCCAACCTGTAGCGAAATCCTTCCAACGGTGCGGCCATCCCGAAGACGGATTTGTCACCTACGAATGATGCGCTCAACTGTTCTACGGTCAATGGACTCAGATCACCTAAACCCAATGATAACGCTTCTTCCGATGAAAGCTTTTCGCGATCACCGTATCCGTAATAATAGCTTTGCGTCCATTTTTCTGCTCTATACCCATAGCGTGCAAGGGCACCGCCAATTTCAAAACGATGATATCTATTAAACGGATATGCAACAAAAGCGTCCAATTGTGTTTCAAATTGACGAATGAGATAGTCGTTCATTACAAGTTCTTCGCCATTACCTAGATCCTCAACATCGTATTCTCTAAAACCATATCGATATGGAATGTGCGACACGGAACCTCCCCAATTCCAGCGGCTTTTTTGGTTTACGTACGCCACCTGACCTCCAAAATCATAGATTTCTCCATTGATATTTAGGGTGCTATAAATTTTGTTATAGCCCAAAATATCGGAGAATACACCAAAGATGCCACCGGCCATGCCAGCCCCGTAGCGCGATCCAATCGTCATTCCTACCCCTGAATTTGCAATGTAGTCAAGCTTGAATTTTGAACGATATGGCACTGGACGAATCAACGCCGTGTCGATACGTTTGTACACCTCAAAATTAGAAAGATTGGTGTTTACCACGTTGACCCCACGATTGACATACGGCGGTAGCATTGCCGCTGTAAAATCACTTGTTTGTGGATTTACAGCCACCGTTTCAAAATCGGAGATATTTGCTTTGTAAATGTTGTACTGATTACCTTTAAAATAGGAATATACGATATCCTCATTATCGGATATACTCATTGCGGGTGAATACTCGGTTATCCCACTGATTCCGGTGAAGTAATCTGTTAACTGTTTTACAATCCTCTCTTGTATCGAATATTGAAATAGATTACGGAAGCCATCACCGTTGGATAAAAATAAAATTGATTTTCCGTCGCCAGAAAAATGAGGATTCAAATTGTTAGCGCCCGGAAAAACTTCGATATCTTCAATTGTCTTATCTTCCAGATTCAACAGTGCTAGTCCCAATGGTATATCAACCGAACGGCTTGGATTGTCAAAAGAAACCCGATCAGTGCTAAATACAATGTGCTTACCGTCTGGAGAAAAGCTGGGTTGAAAGTCTGAATATTTATCGTTGGTAAGTTGCAGAAGCTCTTTACTGTTCAGGTCATAGGTAAAAATATCACTGTGGCCATTTTTCAACCCAGAGAACGCAACACGATCGCCTTGCGGTGAGAAGCTGATATTTGTAAACTCCACGATATCACCCATCGCCACAACGGCAAGAGTTTTGCCAGTTTGAACATCAACAACCATTAATTTATTCTTACCATCACTAAATATACTAAAAGCGAACCGTTTTGAATCAGCAGAAAAATCACCCGCTGATTCCAAAAAACTAAATTCATCGATGTCTTTACTCGTTGTTCTACTTCCTAGTTTACGGATAACTTCACCTGTATTAGCGTCCGCTAGAAAAAGATCGATACTAAAAAGGTCTTTTTCGGACATAAAAGCGACAAGTTTACCGTTCGGAGAGATAGCTGGTGCGACATTCATCCGTCCGCCGGTTCGCTGTGTTATTAACGCTTTGCCGATGGGAGCTGATACTGTGTCTTTGTTTAACGAGCGAAAGGTTGTCTCCATACTGTTGCGCCAAAGGGTGCTCATCGTTTGCGCATCGTAACCGAAAACTCTTTTCATCGCTGCTTCGTAACCATATTTTGCTGTCTCTAAAAACAGTGGCATGATCACCGTGTCACCATAAGTCGCACCTACATATGCAAAGAATGCTTGCCCATAACGGTAGGGAGAATATTTATAAGATTCATCCGTCAGCTGCCTTAAGGAAGGTATATTGTTCCGGGAATAAGCATCACGCATCCACATCGCGGTAAAAGCATCTTTTTTCCCCACCGATAAATATTCTGCCATTCCCTCTACCATCCATAATGGGATATTCGCAACGCTCTCTAGCCGCGTGGTGTCTTTTCCTTCCATTAATATGCGGAATTGAAAGGCGTGGACCATCTCATGGCCCAAAACATGGCGGGTTTGTTGATTGATTTGTAATACAGGCATGACTACCCGCTGTTTAAACGCTTCGGTTACACCTGCTGTACCCACTGAGATCTCCCCTTGGATTGCTGTGGTCTGCTGAAATTCCGGATGATTGTTGTAGACGATTAAAGGATTTTTACGTAAGAAAGTATCCTGAAATACCTGCTGGTGCATACCATACCATACTTCGGCCTCCTTAGCTAACCAGGTGACCATACTGTCGTTTTTCAGATAACTATACATCTCAAAATGCGGAGTTTGCTTAACTGTGAAGTCAAGCTTCTTGTAACGCATTTTATTTTGTCCAAAATATTGGGCTTCAACGAGGTTCGGTATAATTAAACATAGGAATAAAACTACACTCCAATATTTAACGTTACTGAATGTTGGTCGGTCATTTAAATTCATAGTTAATTAGGTGGTTACTTATTGTTAAGCAAACTTACAAAATTATCATTCGATTATTCCCACTTCCGGTAATTGTAATATCGTCGGCAAACCTGAAGAATCACTTCCATTGTTCGACGTGCTGTCTGACGGCGAAGGAATACGTATCCGAGGTGAAGGACAATTATATTTTTTCTTTATTTCGACTGTCGGGGAAGGAAGTTCTCCTTTGGTAACTCCCAGCTCAGGTTGTTTGTACAGAGCCTCCATAAAACGCGCGTATATAGGTAGTGCTGTTTTAGAGCCCTCCCCTGTTTGGGAGTTTTTAAAATGAACAGTCTGTTCATCACAACCTACCCAAACTCCTGCTACTAAGTCTTTTGTTACACCCATGTACCAGCCGTCTACGTAATCGGATGAAGTGCCCGTCTTTCCCCCAATTTGATTATTGTCGCCAAATAAATCCCATTCCCAAAGCGCTTGAGAAGTACCATTTGGCTCTTCAATCGTACCACGGAGCATGTAGGTCATCAACCACGCATTTTCCGGATCGATTACTTGTTCCTGTTTTGTTTTGAAACTTGCGATCTGCTTGCCATTATTATCATATATCGCCGAGACAAGCACTGGATCGTTGCGTTTCCCCGTATTAATGAAGGTCGAATAAGCATTCGCCATTTCTAATACTGAAACATCATTGGAACCAAGTCCGACAGATGGTACCGATTCTAAATGACTTTCTATGCCTACACGATGCGCTGTCTCTACTATACTATCCCATCCGAAATCACGAGTAATCTGCGCGGTAATAGTGTTTAAAGAACGGGCCATCGCCCAACGAAGCGACATGTTTCGATAAGAAAAGCTCCAATCGGCATTTTTCGGTTCCCAAACTTCTTTTTCTCCTTGCTTGTTTACAAAATCTAATCGTACAGGTTTGTCTTCGTATGTGTCACATGGTGTTAGTCCATTTTCAAGAGCAGTGAGATATACAAATGGTTTAAACGTTGATCCTGCTTGCCGTTTAGATTGATTAACGTGATCAAATTTAAAATGCTCATGGTTTATTCCGCCGATCCAAACTTTGATCTCACCATTATAAGGATCCATTGCCACCATTCCCGTGTTAAGCATTGTTAGGTAATGTTTCAAGGAGTCCATTGTTGAGAATTGCACGTCTTGTTCTCCATCCCACGTAAACACCGACATAGATTTCGGCTGATTAAGAACTTCAAATACTTTGTTCTCATCGTTTTTATATTTTTCCATTAACGACTTGTATATTGGGAGTTTACGCGCTTTATCTTCGAGGAATTGTGGAATAACCTCATTTTCTTTGTCTCTCCACGGTAACTCATCTCCCCAACTATTGTTAAGCCGTTTTTGTAGCTCTTTCATTTGTTCGGTGACAATCCCCTCAGCGATCGCTTGCATTCGTGAATCAATCGTCGTATAGATTTTTAAACCTGATGTATAAATATCAAGCCCGTTATCTTCACCCCATTTCTCTAACCATTTTCGTACGGCGCTCCGTATATATGAATCATTTGCCCCGCGCTGCTCCTGATTGTTGAGATCTAACCCCAACGGAGCCTTTAGCATTGAGTCATACTCCTGTTTAGCCAAGAAACCTTCTTTATACATCTGCCCCAGAACTATATTACGGCGCTCAAGGGAATTTTCTGGATTTCTAATCGGGTTATAGAAAGTTGTTCCTTTCAGCATGCCGATCAGTACAGCGGCTTCTGTCGCTTTAAGATCTTTAGGGAATTTATTAAAATACCGTACCGCTGCGGATTTTATACCATATGCATTATTACTAAATGAGACCGTGTTGAGATACATCGTGATAATCTCATTTTTACTATACCTACTTTCTAATTTATAGGCAGTCATCCATTCTTTAAACTTAGTCACCACCATGCCTAGCAAAGGAATCTTACCTAATAACCCCTGTTGCTTCTCATACCGGGTACGGTACAAATTTTTGGCAAGTTGTTGCGTTATCGTGCTACCACCTCGTTTGTCCCCCATAACGGTTGATGCGGCGCCTGAAATTACTCCTATCACATCGACTCCGCTGTGCTTATAGAAGCGGATATCTTCAGTTGCAATTAAAGCATTTAGAATATTTTTTGAAATGCTGTCGAACGAGACGGGGTCTCTATCTTCTAAATAATATTTTCCAATTAATACGGAATCAGCGGTATATAGCTCCGATGAGATTTGTAACGTGGGAAGTACAATATCCTTTTTTGTAGGTGAATAACCAAAAAGCCACAAAAAGTTGAGTTGTACCGCACAGATTATTGCAATTAGACAATATATTGCGATTAAAATAACGCGAACGATTTTGTTTTTAACCCTTCTAAACATACGGTAAAGATGTAGATAGTTTTTCTAAAACCGATTGCTAAACCCAAAAAACAGTGGGCCTAGTAATGAAATTAACTAAATTTAACATTTCTGAACCAAGCTATGTTTCACCCAAATGCCGGACAGATCCTCAATAATTATACCTCAAAAAATAACAGTTCCCTGATCGCGTTTAATTTTTGGATTAAATTAAGTATTTTTACGGTCAATTAGACAGATCGACGAATGTTAAAACAAACTCTACAGCAAAAGTTATTACAAAAGTTATCACCACAACAAATACAGTTCATTAAGTTGCTACAGGTACCGACTGTATCGCTTGATGCTCGTATTAAAGAGGAACTTGAGGAAAATCCAGCTTTGGAAGATGGTAGCTTAGCGAATATGAACGATCCTGTAGAAGAGTATCCTGATCGAGATCCTGACGAAAATTTCGAAGAGCCGAAGACGGAGTATGAAGAAGAATTTAGTGTCGATGAATATATACAAGAAGACGACTATAATGACTATTCAAGCAACTACAGTCCAGATGATGATGATGACAAAAAGGAAATGCCTATCGCCATTCAAGACTCATTTTTTGAAACGCTTCAAAATCAACTCGATTTATTGGCGCTTTCGGATCACGATTTTCTCATAGGTCAACAAATCATAGGTAGTTTGGACGACGACGGGTATTTGCGAAGACCCATTCTTTCATTAATCGACGATTTAGCCTTTGCTCAAAACGTTATTGTTGGCCAGCAGGAAGTAGAATCAATTCTGAAAATTATTCAAGATTTTGAACCAGCCGGCATAGGTGCCCGCAATTTACAGGAATGTTTACTTATACAATTAAGTAAGAAAGATCAAGATAACCCCACGATATCTCAAGCAATTAAAGTTGTTGAAAACTATTTAGAAGAGTTTACAAAAAAGCATTACGATAAAATTGAGAGACAGCTTGGAGTCGATTCTGCCGAACTTCGGAATATTATTAACGAGATACTCAAGCTCAATCCAAAACCGGGCGATTCTGGCGCGGTAGCAGGGAAACAATTGCACATCATTCCCGATTTTCATATTAGTAATAACGACGGTACGCTACACCTTACACTAAATGGCAGGAACGCTCCGGAATTAAGGGTATCTCGCTCTTACCAGGAAATGTTTGAACATTACGAAAAGGCGGAAAAGAATGATAAGAAGATGAAAGAAGCGGTTCAGTTTGTTAAACAAAAATTAGACTCCGCAAAATGGTTTATTGATGCCATCAAGCAGCGTCAGCAAACGCTGTTGAAAACGATGAATGCTATTATGGAATATCAATATGAATATTTTTTAACTGGCGATGAAAAACTTTTAAGACCCATGATCCTCAAGGATATAGCTGATCGTATTGAAATGGATATATCAACTGTTTCGCGTGTCGCCAACTCTAAATATGTTCAAACTGAATTCGGAACATTTCTATTGAAGTCATTCTTTTCGGAAGCCATCCAAACTGATTCGGGCGAAGAAGTCTCCAACAAAGAAGTTAAAAAGATATTGGAAGAGTGTATTGCTAATGAGGACAAGCGCCGGCCCTTGGCAGACGAAAAATTAACTGATATATTAAAAGAAAAAGGTTATACAATTGCACGAAGGACTGTCGCTAAATACCGAGAAGCAATGAATATTCCCGTTGCACGTCTAAGAAAAGAGCTGTAAGCTCTTATTTATGTTATAATTAACTAGAACAGCCGGAGTTGTGGATTATTTAATTTTTCCAGGTCTGCATCGTAGAAATTAGATATCGTCACGCCTAGCAAGCGTACTCGTCTCTCAACAAGATTCACTGAAGCAAATAATTCTTCAACGTCTTTGAAAATATCCGAACTGCTGTATATATAAAAAGTCGATGTCTTGCTACGTGTGATCTGTGTGAAATCAGAAAATTTTATTTTTACAGTAACCGTCCGTCCCTGCTTGTTTTTACTTTCCAGTCGCTTTTCAAGTTTCTCACACAATACGCGGAGTTCTTGCAGCATTTCTTGGGGATCTTTTATGTCCGAAAAAAAAGTATCTTCAATGCCTATGGATTTGGAGATCCGGTTCGGACGTACTGGGCGACTATCCTCGCCACGAACCATGTGATAAAAGAATTTTCCGGATTTACCAAATTTGCGAATTAGCTCCTGTTCACTGAAGGTCTTTAGGTCTGCCCCCGTGTGAATCCCAATACCCTTCATCTTTTGGGCCGTAACTTTTCCTACACCAAAAAATTTCTCGATGGGAAGAGATTCAAGAAACCGAATAACTTTGGAGGGGCCGATGAAAGTAAGCCCGTCGGGTTTTTCGTAGTCTGAGGCAATCTTTGCTATAAATTTATTTACCGAAACTCCAGCCGATGCCGACAAATTAAGTTCTTGCTTAATACTCTCTTTGATTTGTTTCGCAATCTCGATTGCAGAACCTATTTGTAATTTATCTTGTGTTACATCAAGATATGCTTCGTCTAGCGATAATGGTTCGATCAAATCGGTATAACGACGAAATATTGAACGAATTTGATCAGACACCTGTTTATACACTTCGAACCGGGGGCGTGTAAATAGCAAATGTGGACAAAGTTGTAATGCCACTCTAGAAGACATCGCTGATCGAACACCGAACTTGCGTGCCTCATAGCTTGCTGTGGCAACGACACCGCGACCATCCGGGGACCCACCTACAGCAAGAGCTTTTCCTCGTAATTCGACAAAATCGCGTTGCTCCACCGATGCATAAAACGCATCCATGTCAATATGAATTATTTTACGGTGCTCACCCACAGTATTACAACTTAATTCTCCGTTTTCTTGGTGATTGGTTCTGACATTTGCTTTTGAAAACCAAAGATACGTATCTGTAACAATTACTTGGTTCCTTATTTCAGTTATTGAATAGCGTTAATTTAAGATTAATTCAGCGAACGAGACCAATTCTTTTATCTTTGTGATATGGAACTCCCTTTGTTTTATTTAAATTGTTTTACTTTTAAAATCCAACTATGAATTCAAAACCAATATTAATCACAGTAATATTAGGCTTTTTATGTTTATCCCAAATGACGATGGCCCAAGAGCGCGATGACAGAGCGACCATCCTCAATTTTAAAGGAATTCAATTTCTAAGTAAGGATTCTCTATTTTATACTAACTTTCGATTTAGAATGCAGAATCGTCTTGGTTTTAATAATGTCTTGGACGGTGAGGATAACAATGATCTGGATGCGCGTATTCGCCGTTTAAGAATGCGTGTTGACGGTTATATTTTCACACCTAAAGTATCGTACTCTATCCAGTTAGCGTTTACACGATCGGATCAGGATTTTGATGATACGGGCGTAGCTAACATTGTTCGTGACGCCGTTGTATTCTATAATTTAACCGACGATTTTTATATTTCGTTTGGTCAAAACAAGTTACCTGGAAATAGACAACGTGTTAATTCTTCTGGTCAATTGCAATTTGCTGATCGTTCGCTAGTTAATTCAAACTTTACTATAGATCGCGACTTTGGTATGTCTTTTAACCTGAGTAAGAAACTTGGCGGAATGCCCATTAATGCGAAGGCAGCTATTTCAACCGGTGAGGGGCGTGTTGCGAGTGGCACGGACGATGGATTAGCGTATACAGGACGTGTGGAATTTCTTCCATTGGGCAATTTCACGAATGATGGAGATTACTCTGAGGGCGATTTAGAACGCGAAGAAACCCCTAAATTATCGATTGGAGGTGGTTATAGCTACAATGATCGTACGACCCGGGAAGGTGGTCAAACTGGTCGATATGTACAAAACCCGTTCACGCTTAAAACCGCGTTCGCCGATGCGATTTTTAAATATAGTGGTTTTGCTTACCAGGTTGAGTACATGCGAAGAGATGTTGATAATGCTTTCAACATCATTGACGATCAGCTTAATAAACAAGACGGGTCGGAAACAGAAGAAACACATGCTTTTAAAGGATGGGGTGCGAATCAACAAGCGTCTTATTTATTAGATAAAGGTTATGAAATTGCTACTCGTTATACGTATATTAAACCTCATGATCAAATTAGGATAGTTGAGGATCAAGTCGAAGTGATGGAACTTGGTCTTACAAAGTATATTAAAGCGCATCGCCTGAAACTACAGTTGAATGCAAATTATACTGTAAGTAACGGGGATTTCGGCAACAGTCATCAAGGTAATAAGTGGGGTGGTATATTTCAAAT
>NZ_JABMCQ010000097.1 GCF_013179575.1 Sphingobacterium shayense
ATGGTATGCAGATCGATAAACTTCGTGACTACCTGAACACGCATTGGCGCACCTTGAGGTTGGACATTCTCTGCGGCACTTACCACCCACAAGCTGTCCGGAAAGTAGAGATTCCTAAAGCAAATGGTGGCAAGCGTATGTTGGGTATTCCCACGGTCATCGACCGAGTTATTCAACAAAGCATCTCTGGGTGGCTTAGCGTAAAGTACGAGGGTGATTTTCACGAGAACAGCTACGGCTTCCGACCCCATCGGAATGCTCATCAGGCCGTCCGTAAAGCACAAGAATATCTCAACACGGGATACACGTGGGTTGTGGAGCTTGATTTGGAGAAATTCTTCGATCAAGTGAACCATGACAAATTGATGCACCTTTTGAGCAAGAAGATTACGGATCGCCGAGTTCTAGAACTCATGGGGAAATATCTTCGTTGTGGCATTATGGAAAATGGGCTCGAACAGAAGCGAACAGAAGGTACACCACAGGGTAGTCCTTTGAGTCCACTTTTGTCTAATATTATCCTAAACGAATTGGACACAGAGCTAAGCTCGCGAGGACATCGCTTCGTACGCTACGCCGATGATTGTAGCATCTACACGGGGAGTAAGAAATCCGCACAGCGTGTAATGAACAACATCACTAGCTATATCGAATCTGTCCTCAAACTGAAGGTAAACCGAGAAAAGAGTAATATAAGTAGGCTTGTTCAAAGTAGCTTATTAGGTTTCAGCTTCTTTAAAACTCGGGGATACTGGCACATTCGTATTTCGCCTAAGAGTATAGAACGGCTTCGAGAGAAAATACGTCAAAATACTCGCCGAAACTCACCAACTCTTATGCATGTACGATTAACTAAGTTAAGGCAAATTACTCGGGGGTGGATCAACTACTTTCGTATAGCCACGAACAAGAAAGTGATGGTAGAACTAGATAAATTAGTCCGAAGACGGTTACGCGTTTTACTTTGGAAACAATGGAAGACAGGCAGAAATCGAATCCGGAACCTAATGAAATTAGGTGCTAAACACTGGCTTGCCTACCAACATGCCTACACTCGTAAATCTTACACTCGAACAGGGACAAGCCCCATACTCGAAACAACGCTGACAAACTCGTATTTCACTAAATTAGGCTATGAAGGATTTGCGGACTACTATTACTGGAGAACAACACATCAAACGACGTTATTCTAACAAACCGCCTTGGTACGGATCCGTATGCCGGGTGGTGTGAGAGGACAGATAGGGAAATAATCCCTATCTTCCTACTCGATTAAGGGCAGTTCCATTTTATTATTATGGGGAGTAATGGTAGACTATTTCAAAATTTTCAGTTTGATGTTTTTTTGATAATTGACCAATACCTAAATTTTCTTGTTGTGGCGTGGGCTCGCAAATAGAGTAATAGTCTCCCTTATATAAAATGCTTTTTCCAACCGGTGTTTTAAATTGAATGGCAATTGTCACGTGTGTCGGGTACCGCAATGCGATCATAGGGAGGTTGTAAATTTCTTTTACCAAATAAAAAAAGAGCGCCACTCTATCGTCACAATCGCTTGAAGGATTCAACAAAGTTTGTTCGGGAGGCATTCTTTTTTCTTGGCCAAATATTTTCCTATCATCTTCATAAAGGAAGGCATATCTAGTGAATTTCATAATATAATCAATTCCTTTTTCCGTAGAGAGTTTCTTGGTGCAGTTCGTTAGGACCGGTATTAAAGATGCATATGTTTCTTTACTTAATGGAATGTTGAAGTAGGTTTCGAAGTCAACTATCGGATAGTTTTTAAATATTGTATTTATGTCTTCGTTTACTAGCACATTAAAATGGTAACTTTTTCCATCATAATCAAAACTAATTTCCTTTTCCGTGTACTTATTAGGGGCGAAGTCAGGTAGTTGAGTTACTTTGTAACTGAATCCGTTGATCGCCTCGGGGATAGAGATGTCGACTAGGGTGTAGTGTTTTTTAGCTTCAAATAATTCACCAAAGTCATGATAGTTCAGGCAAACATATGTTTTTTTGTTAAGCGTGAAATAAGGAAGATCGGAAATTTCGTCCTCGCTTTTAACGTAGAAGATCAGTTGATCTCCTCTGTAAGCAAGTCTCGCATCAAAACCTGACTTGGACATCAAAAACCATTTATACAATGTGTAGCGATTGTAGTTGTGTGATTTAGCACTCATTTGCTGAGCAGTTTGACGGATAAGTTGATAATATAACCAGTCATTTAAATTGTGCTTTTCGCGGTACATCTGTAATGACTTTATTATTGGCGCAAAATTGCCATTATTCATTCTAGCGTAGAACTTCGCAATATTTAATGTAGAGAGACTATCCGAGAAAGATACATCTATTGTGTTGTCGATAGTAAAACTAAATGGGCCGTTATAAAAATCTAATGACTTAGTTTGCGACTTTCCAACAACAACTATTAAATTGAGGCATAACGCAACAATAACATAGAAATAATATTTGTTGGAGAGTAACATTCTTAATATTTTAATAACCTATATTTAATATAAATATAATACAATAAATATTGTTTTTATAAAAATTATTTCTATATAATCTTTCAGCATGCTCAATATGCGAGATAAGAAGTTGTTACTAGAAACGTTCGATTAGTATAAAACGTGCGCGACTAACAATAAAGGGTGTTACTGTAAAATCGACAAATCAAATTATAGTTTAAATTTTGATCGATTCTGAACGGGTGTCAATAAAAAACTTTTGTCGTGCTTTTTTTACTCTATGCTTAACTTTTGTTGTATAAAATCTTATCTTCGTACAATGGATAATTTTATTGTTTCGGCACGAAAATATCGCCCAGCGACGTTTGATTCGGTCGTGGGTCAACAGCATATTACAAGTACGCTCAAGAACGCGATCCACAATAATCAATTAGCTCAAGCTTTTTTATTTTGTGGCCCACGTGGTGTAGGAAAGACGACTTGTGCGCGTATTTTAGCCAAAACGATAAACTGCGAAAAGATAAGTCAAACTGTCGAAGCTTGTGGAGAATGCGATAGCTGTAAATCCTTTCAACAAGGTAATTCTTTCAGTATTCATGAGCTTGATGCTGCCTCCAATAACTCTGTGGATGATATTCGTAGTTTAATTGAACAGGTGCGTATCCCGCCTCAAGTTGGTAAATATAAAATCTACATCATTGATGAGGTGCATATGCTTTCTCAAGCGGCGTTTAACGCTTTTCTGAAGACGTTGGAGGAGCCACCTACTTATGCAATTTTTATCCTTGCAACCACAGAGAAACATAAAATTCTACCAACGATATTGTCAAGATGTCAAATTTTCGACTTTAATCGGATTAAAGTGGATGATATGGCCAATCATCTTGCCGGAATTGCGACAAAAGAAAACATATCGTTTGAGCCGGATGGTTTACATATTATTGCGCAGAAGGCTGACGGCGGGCTTCGTGACGCTTTATCGATGTTTGATCAGATTGTAAGTTTTTCGAATAAGAATATTTCGTATCAAGCCGTCATTGATAATTTGAACATTCTTGATTACGATTACTATTTTCAACTTTTAGATCATATCTCAGAAGAAAATGCCGCTCAAACTCTGTTGGTCGTCGACAAAGTGATAAATAATGGCTTTGACGGGGGGCATTTTATAAGTGGATTAGCCACTCATATTCGTAATCTTTTGGTCTCGAAAGAGCCATCAACTCTAAAACTATTAGAGGTCAGCGATAATATTAAACGTAAATATTTAGAACAATCTAAAACAATTAGCGTTGGACTACTCTTGTCGGCATTGAATATAGCTAATCAGTGTGAAATTAATTACAAAACGAGTAAGAACCAACGATTACAAGTCGAACTCGCGCTATTAAAGATGTGTCATATTGCTTCTGCGATATTGCTAAGTAAACAAGGAGAGATTACAAATTCAGCATCGACTGAAGTAAAAAAAAAACTTCCTAATCAACCAGTAATACGCTCAGTTGCTACTAACGATCAGATAGCGGCTCCTAAAGAAGAAAAACACTCATCAGCCCCCAGTCCCGCTTCGGAAATTATCGATCCGGTTCCCGAGACAATTCCGACAACCGATGTTATTTCAAGACAAAAAAAGGGGTGGGGTAAAGTTACCTCATCGGTTCAGGTACCCAATCTAAATAATATTTTTGATGAGAAATCGACGGAAGAAGCAGAAAAACCTAGTTTGGTGGAAGGTTCTGATTTCCAAGAGATAACTTCTGACGTGTTTCTTGGCAAATGGAATCAGTTTGCCGAGACCATAAAAAATACTAACCGTATTACTCTTTATACCATCATGACATCAAACACGCCAAGGCTAAACGGTACCCTCATAGAGATTGATGTAGAAAATGGTGTGCAGATGGATGAACTTAAGCTCGGTAAGATCGATATACTAAATTTTTTACGTGTCGAATTGCGCAATTTTGCTTTAGATATCCGTGGGGTGCAAGTAGAAGTGACAAAAGTCCGCAAACCGTACACTTCTCAGGAAAAATATCAAGCAATGGTTGCCAAGAATCCTGCTTTAGATACTTTACGAAAAGCATTTAATTTAGGGTTGAGTTAACGGATATTCTTTTTGTATCTTTGCAGACTGTAATTTTGAAGTGTCGTATCCTACTGTGCTACAGCTTTAAAGTTTTTACTTTTTAGTTTATAAAATGCAAAATTTCCAACGTAAAGAAAGAGGAGAAAAACGTGAATCGAACCAAATGGTTTTTGGTATTCGCGCTGTAATTGAAGCTATAGATAGCGGTAAAGAAATCGAATCTTTATTCGTCCAACGAGGGTTAAGCGGAAGTCTATTTCTAGAGCTTAAATCCTTAATGAAAGAACATAATATAGGCTTTCAACAGGTTCCCATAGAAAAATTAAACAGGATCACGCGAAAGAACCATCAAGGCGTTATAGCGGTTATATCACCAATTGTATATGAACGCATAGAAGACTTACTCCCTACTATTTATGAAAAAGGTGAGACTCCGCTATTGTTAATGTTGGATGGGGTTACCGACGTTCGTAATATGGGAGCGATAGCCCGTACCGCCGAGTGTGCGGGAGTACATGCGATTATTGTCCCTAGAAAAGGATCGGCCGAAATAAACCCCGACGCGATAAAAACTTCGGCGGGTGCGTTATACAAAATTCCAGTATGCCGAGAAGATTCTCTAGGGAAAACAGGACGATTTTTGATAGAGTCCGGTGTACAGTTAGTTGTTAGCACTGAGAAAACGCAAGACTCTATTTATGAAATAGACTACACGACTCCGACCTGCGTTATAATGGGGGCGGAAGATGTAGGCGTTTCAGATGATCTTATACGTATTTCTGATAAATTAGCGAAAATCCCGATGTTTGGAGAAATCGGTTCGTTAAACGTGTCTGTATCGGCAGGGATCGTGATTTATGAGGCTGTACGCCAACGTAGTAAATAGTTTAGAAAGTTTGTGAAAAAGCAAATCCATAGACACTTACGTGTATATCGCTACGTGTTTTATAAGGAAACTCTCATCGACCCTCGTGAACATGTTTGGTCTTTTATCGGAGCTTTTTTTGGGATACTATGCATCGCATATTTCCAATCGATTAATTTGCCAGCGGTAGAAAATATATTCTTGATAGGTTCTTTTGGGGCATCGTCAGTGTTAGTATATGGCGCAATTGATAGTCCCCTTGCACAACCAAGAAATCTAATAGGGGGACACGTGGTTTCTGCTTTTGTAGGAGTTACTATTGGTCAATTTTTTCCGGATATCATTTGGTTGAAAGCACCGTTGGCGGTAGCTCTTTGTATTGTATCGATGCAGGTTACTCGCACGCTTCATCCACCGGGCGGAGCAACAGCTCTAATTGCGGTAACTGGTGGGACAAAGATATATGAGCTTGGATATTGGTATGTAGTTAGTCCTGTATTAACGGGAGCAGTGATATTGTTTCTTGTTGCGTTATTATTTAACAACATTACGGATAAAAGGCATTATCCGTCAAGGTCGTCAAGATTGAGGCGCTCCCGTCGGGAACAAATGCAACGAAAACGTCGGCCTTTAAACGAAATTTAGTTTGCTCGACGAGCCTAAGGTAGGTTATGCGGTGCCTAAATTTCTGTTTTAGCTGTGTTTAGTTCGGAATAGTTTCGCTCGAATGTAATACCTCTTTGAAGGAATATTTTAGATAATCAAATGTTCGGCCGTGCACGGTTAAAAACAGACTTCGAGTGATGTACTACAACAAGTTTTTGTGCTGCATAAACATGTTATCAAGTGGATTGGCCAGATGATAATTGATGTTCATAATTAGTGAAATTTGGAGGAATATAGGGGCTGTTTTTTTCCAATACACATCGAGTTTCTATCCAGTAAACAACGAGTTCGATCTGAATTCGGACTCGTTGTAATGTATCTCTTAAGAACTATCTAGGTAGTATTATTGATAAATTTCGTGAAAGGCTTTCTGGTTTTTGCGGAGTATTTCTCGCCGCTTCATCTTTAGTGTTGGCGTGAGCTCCCCACTCTCTATGGTGAATTCGTCAGGTAAAATCGCGATTTTTTTTATTTGTTCCCAATTTCCTAAATGTCTATTCGCAGTCTTGACATCTTGATGTATGCGCTTATATATGACCTCACTTCGCAGAAATTCTTCACGTGACAAATTGAGCAATTCTGGTGCACTTTTTTCTGCCCATTTTTTTAGGTTCGCATAGTTAGGAACTACAAACGCACCGGCGAATTTCATGTTATCGCCAACAACCATTGCCTGTTCTATTAACGGAGATTCGACGAGTTTTGTTTCGATAGGTTGAGGCACGATATATTTGCCCCCGGATATTTTGAACATTTCTTTTTTTCTATCAATTATCTTTAAATAATCTCCAGCCTCCCATTTTCCAATGTCTCCTGTGTAAAGCCAACCGTTTTTAATTACTTCATCGGTAGCCTCCTTATTTTTATAGTATCCTTGCATGACGTTCGGTCCTTTAACGAGGATTTCACCATCGTCAGCGAGTTTGATATCCACGCCTAAAACCGCGTTACCCACGGTACCAACACGAACACCGCGATTATAAAAATTTACAGCAATTAGCGGCGAGGCTTCCGATAATCCATAACCTTCATATATCGGTATCCTTGCAGCTAACAGTACTCGGATGATACGAGGTTGAAGCGAAGCGCTCCCCGAAGCGATAGTAACCAGTTCTCCACCTAACGCGTCATAGAACTTATTGAGAACTAGTGAGCGCGCTAAAGATAGTTTTTGTTTATATATATAAGTGTTAGTTTCCCCCGTCGGATCGTATTGTTCAGCGACCCTGATTGACCAGTCAAAAATTTTCCTTTTTATGCCCGATAATTCGTTTCCTGTTTTAAGGATGTTCTCGAAAACTTTCTCCATTATACGAGGCACAGCCGTCATAATATGGGGTTTTATCTCCTTGATATTGCTACCAATTCGTTCTAATCCTTCTGCTATATACACGGTAAGGCCGATGTAGAAATAGGTGTAGATAACCATTCGCTCATATGCATGGCAAGGCGGAAGGAAGGTTAATCCTCTTCCATATGCCTGAAGAGGTGTGACTTCGCGTGCGGAGAAGACATTGCTTAGAATGTTGTAATGCGTTAGCATAACCCCTTTAGGTTTTCCTGTAGTCCCTGAGGTGTAGATTAAAGTTGCTAGATCGCTAGTTTTAACAGCGTCGATTAACCTATCTAAATGTTCGTTTTGTATATTTTTGCCGATCGTCGTCAGTTCATTCCAATTACGGGAATCTTCGAAGCTATTGATCGCGAATATATATTTAAGTGAATAAATTGAATCCACAAGATTCGAAAGTCGACGATAGAGGGACATATCGCTAACAATACAAATTTTAATTTCGGTTTCGTTGAATATAAATTGATAATCAGCATCT
Organism: Sphingobacterium shayense; assembly: GCF_013179575.1. GTDB lineage: Bacteria > Bacteroidota > Bacteroidia > Sphingobacteriales > Sphingobacteriaceae > Sphingobacterium > Sphingobacterium shayense. Next base: position 7,924 of record NZ_JABMCQ010000097.1, read on the forward strand.
GTTATATTAGGATAAACAGCAACTGTTACTGCGCCAATTTGTTGTATAGCGAAATCGGCTACATGCCATTCGTAACGACTTTCCGATATCAATCCAACCTTATCTCCTGGTTGTACACCGAGTTCGATAAAGCCTTTAGAAAGTAGTCTTGTTTGTTCGATAAAGGTTTCGCTTGAAACTAATTGCCATATTCCATTTGATTTGGTTCCAAACATCGGTAAATCGGGGTATAGCATATTTTGTCGATATGCAAGATCGAAGATTCTGGTTGGATTTTCCATAGATTCAGTTTTCACGTTCAATAATAATGGTTTTACGATAGTGTTTGTTTTGCAATTAACTCCAAACTTCTTATTTTGTTTGGCAGTGGACTTGACTAAAAAAGATGAAGTTCATTTGGGTTCTGGTATCCGTACGATTATTTTGTACGACAAAAAAGCCAGGTTCGATTAAAACCTGGCTCCATGTTATAAAAAAAATGAGATTAATATCTAGACTTAGAATATTGTTTCTTTCCAGAGAAATCACGGAAACCTCCAGATGATTCTCTTTTGTCTCTAGATCCAGATCCGCTACGACGATCGCGTCTATCGCCACCTCTGTTTCTGTCTCCTCCGCGGCTACGTCCTCCACGGCTTTCAGAACGGCCATCGCCTGATACTTCGATACGAACTTGACGACCATTGAAGTCAACGTCTTTGAAGTTAGTAAAGATGTTTTGTACTTCACCGTCCTCTACTTCGAAGAATGTAAATACTCCCTTTAGATCAATTTTGCCGATTGATTTACCTGAAATTTTTGCAGTATTACAAATGAATCCAAGCATTTCTCCCCGAGAAAATTCATCCACAGAGCCTAAATTCATAAATAACCGAGTGTATCCTTTTGAAGTTGATCGATCTCTACGCTCACCACGCTCACCACGCTCACCACGTTCCTCTTTTCGACCACCTTCCCTAGCTTCCATGTTTAAATCTGGTGCATTGCGATAGTATTCTAAGAATCGGTTGAATTCTAAAGAAGCGAAACGAGTAATAATTTCCTCTTTTGATAGATCCTGCATACTTTCCATTATCGATGGAAGGAATGGAGTGATTTGTTCTTGGTTCACTTCAACGTTGTGAACCTTGTCGATCATAGCGAAAAGTTGTTTCTCGCAAACTTCCGTTCCTTGAGGAACTTGTTTACGTTCAAATGATTTACCGATTATTTTTTCAATATGGCGAATCTTGCTTTGCTCTTTTACGTTTACTAGTGACAAGGAGATACCTGTCTTGCCGGCGCGAGCCGTACGTCCCGAACGGTGAGTGTAGTTTTCAACTTCATCAGGTAAAGAGAAGTTGATAACGTGTGTTACATCGTTCACGTCAATTCCACGCGCAGCAACATCTGTTGCGATTAACAGTTGTAAGTTACGTTCGCGATAACGTTTCATTACTTTGTCACGTTGTTGTTGAGATAAATCTCCGTGTAATGAATCCGCGTTATAACCGTCTTTAACTAAAGCTTCCGCAATTTCTTGCGTCTCAATCTTCGTACGGCAGAAAACGATACCAAAGATCTCTGGATAGAAGTCTACAATTCGTTTGAACGCCGCATATTTATCTTTAGCCCTAATTAAATAATAATGGTGCTCAATGTTTGCATTACCTGTGTTTTTCGTTCCGACAGTGAGCTCAATTGGATCCTTCATGTATTTTTGTGCAATACGACGAACCTCTTTAGGCATAGTTGCGGAAAACAACCAAGTTTTTTTTGTGTCTGGAGTTTCTGAGAGAATATTGTTGATATCCTCTTGGAAACCCATGTTTAACATCTCGTCAGCTTCGTCTAATACAACGTATTTTACATTTGAGAAGTCAATAGCATTTCTGCCAATAATGTCTAGCATACGTCCAGGTGTCGCGACTACGATCTGTACTCCTTTACGGATTTGACGTAACTGATCGGAAATGTTTGCTCCACCATAAACCGCTACAACATTTACGTTGTCGATGTATTTTGTGAATTTTTCTAAATCTTTTGCAATTTGCAAACACAATTCACGGGTTGGGCATAAAATTAACGCTTGTGGGTGTTTTTGAGTAAAGTCAATTAACTCTAATAACGGAAGACCAAATGCCGCGGTCTTTCCTGTGCCGGTTTGGGCTAATCCGACAAAATCGTCGTTACCAGTCAATAAAACAGGAATGGCTTTTTCCTGAATAGGAGATGGGGTTTCGAAACCCATCTCAGTGATGGCATTAACAACTTCATGACGGATTCCCAGTTCTAAAAATGGGTTCATGAAATAAATTATACAATAGGCACTATTGCCTAAGGCGGTGCAAATATAGGAATATTTTTTTTCTAAAACAAATAATAAACATTTTGTAATACAGATAGTTATAGGATGGCTTGTATTTATGTAGCTGATATTCGACGTCGAGTACAGCTTTTTGGAGCGGATGTGTACGGCTTTGGGCCAAAAAAAGACTGTCATGAATGCTGACAGCCTAAATTAATGCTTTTTTAACTGATACTAAAATAATGTAAATTCAACTCGACGATTTTGCTGGCGTCCTTCCGCTGATGTGTTTTGTGCGATAGGTTGTGTTGGACCATAGCCTATAGCTTCGATACGTGATGCATTTGCTCCTTTAGATACCAAATAGGATTTAATTGCTTCTGCACGTTCTTTCGATAATCTCATATTCGTGCTCATAGACCCGGTGTTATCCGTGTGTCCGGCTAATTTTAGGCTGAAGTTTTTCTCAATCAAAAGTGACGCGACGCGGTTTAGCGACTGATATGAAGTTGTGCGAATCGTTGATTTTCCCAAATCGAATTCAAGGTTTTTAATAGCCTCGTCGACAACCTTTTTATCTTCTTCGGTAACGATAATTTTCTCGATTACTTTCGTTTCATTTTTTAGTTCAGGGAGAGGGCATCCCGCCCCGTCTACCTGAATTCCGGCAGGGGTGTTCGGACATTTGTCAAATTTATTTGCAACACCGTCGTTATCATCGTCGTTTAGTTGACTGTGGAGGCTTTCCATTTGAGATTTCAGCTCGTTGTTTGCGGCAACCAACTCGTCTCGTTCCGCTTTTAGCTCATCATACTTTGCGTTATAATCGTTAACGAGAGTAGCAACAGGGTTTGAGTTGTTTAACGCTGGTTTTGCTCCATTACCCAAAGCAACTTCAATTCCTGCATGTGCATAAGAAAAAAGGTCATTTTTGAATGTTCCTTCTGGTTTGCCGTCAAGATTTTGGTTCGCCCAATTAAGTTGATATCCTAAATCAAGGTTGATTCCTTTTGCAATTGCGAATTTAAAACCGAAATCTACAGGCACATATAATTTAGTTTGGCTATCCGCGGTAGCAATAGTTTCATCAACTGTTGTTGTTGTTTCGAAACTCATTGCACCCAGGCCAACCGCTGCATACGGTTTTACGATGCTATTAAAGAATCGCCAATTCGTATTCGCTAAGGTCCATTCGGCCGATAGTGCAGCTGACCATGGTAATTTAGATTCGAAGTTGCTAATCACACCCTCGGCGGCATCTTCATTTGTCCCAGAGATCTTACCGCCTAGATATTGAGCTTTTATACCGAAAGAAGGAGAGAGTTGCTTTTTAACATAGGCGCTATAGCCGACGTTATGTTCTAATTTACTGAAGCCATCTTGATTGAAACCAAAGATATTCGATTGATTTAGTACGCCGGCATTAACCCCAATTGACCATGTCCTGTAATGTGTCGCAGGTGCAAATGGCGTTGTATTTTCGACAGTTGTTGTATTTTGTGCTAGGGCGGCAGTGCTCAAAAGACTTGAAAAGCCGATAAAAGTTGTTTTTATCAAATTAGTTTTTGTCATTGGAAACGGTGTTAATCATTTTGAGTTTTATTGGTGCTTTCTGCAACCGTATTGCCAAACACCAAGCTTGTCTGCGTGACGGACGTATTGTAATACGCGCGACGACTGTTGCATTAAATTGGAGTATTTCCATGTAATGTAACGGATTGAAATCTATTTCGTGGCATGAACACGAGCAAAAAATGTTGGTGTAGTAATGTTGTACGCCATTTTGCGGACAATATTCTCGCTAATCAGTTTTCGAAAAAAGCTTTTTCTACTTTTTGTGACTAAAATAATATCAATTTGTTCGTCGATAATAACATTGTTAATGGCGTGGGAAATATTCTCCACAGCCTTATTATACAGGGCCCGGGATTTTACGTGATAGGAGATATCGTTGATACCAGAGCGCTCGACAATGTAGTCAATCCACGTTTTGAACTTTTCATCAATAATTCGTATATCTTGATCGTCCTTATTAATATGAATGAGCATAAGTTCAAAATCACCGCCGATTAAATTTATAGCTTGTGCAAGTACTTCAATTTCAGCTTCTTTGAAGTTTGTCAATAGGCCTACTCGCTGTTTCTTAAATTTGGTTGCTTCTTTTGGAATTCCCAAAACAGGTGTCTTCGTGTTTAATATGACATCGTAGGTGTTACTTCCGAGGAAAACCGCTTCGATGCCAGATGAGCCTTTCGTTCCCATGAGAACGGCATCGTAGGGGAAATTCGCAGTTACTTTACTTGTCTCCTCGAAAAGATTACCGTTACGGTAAAGTGCATTTGTTTGTATACCAGGGTGTTTCTGTCCTACGATTTCAATCAGCTTGGCCATTTCTCGTTCTGATATCTCAATTTGAGGGTCTACAATGTCGGGGTCCAAATCTCGATTGACGTATAAATTCGAATGATTGGTATATACGTGAAGTAAATCCAGCTCTTGCTGCGATTGATTTGTTGAAATTATCTGGCAGGCGTATTCTACTGCAGCGTATGAATATTCAGAAAAGTCGACAGGTATTAATATTTTCTTCATAATATTTACGTTTTTAAATTGTTTTTCCAAAAAATGCGGGCTTCTGAAGATCTAGCGTCATCGCTTTTGATACCGAGGTAGTGAAAAGCCTTTCAAAAAATGTCTTTCTACTTTTCGTTATTAAAATTAAATCAATAGCGTTATCCGAAATGATTTTGCTGATAACCTCGGGAACCGTGTCTAAATTCTTGTCGTCCTTTACAATCGGAGCGGTTAAATAATTTACGTTTCGGACCGCGTTAAAAGGTTCAATATTTACAAGCCATAATTCTAATTTTTCCTGAATTGAGGTCAGGCTCTCTTCTTCTTTATGGGCATGAATTAATGCAAGATCAATGTCTCCTTTTATAGTGTGTAGAAATTCTTGTAATGTGATAAGCTCTTCTTGTTTTAAGTTTGTAAGTAATCCTACTTTGTTAATATCTGTATGGACAGGTTTGTTTGGAACCGCAATGACAGGAATTGGTGAACGCATTGTAATAATCGCAGTGTTGCTCCCCCAAAATATATTTTTTGCCCCGGTCGCTCCAGTTGTTCCCATAACTATTGCTAGATATCCCTCCTTTTTTGCTTCTTTTGATAGTGCTTCTTGAAGCAATCCTCGTTCATTGTGGTAAGAGATATCAATCCCGGGGAATTCACTTTGAAGTTTGTGTGTCCATTCTTTGATTGTAAGGTCAGCTTTCAATAGGCCTGGATCCGCAGTTAACGCGTTTATATCGTTTTCTTCAAATCCGGACGAAGTCGCGGTGTAATAATGGACGAGATGCAGGCTGTAATTTTGTTTTTTACAAATTGTTGCAGCATAGGTTGCAGCTAAAAAAGCATTATCTGAAAAGTCAGTAGGAACCAAAAGTTTCTTCATACAAATTATGCAGGAGGCGCACAATCGACTTGGTATATAGATGGTGCGAGGAAAGTGCCTGCGTATCACGATTTCCTGTTATATTAATTTTACTATTCGATTTCTGTTTTGAACTTTTGGCTTTATATTTTTTGCCATCCGTTCAATTAGATTTTTTATTAAAAATAAGATGTTTTTAATAGTCCCGTTTTTCTTTAGCAATCGTCGGGAGCCTCCCACAAATATTTCTATTTATTCGCAGGGTACTGCCTTATAAAGGTAACGTTTTTTAATTTATTTTTTTACAATATACGCCTTAAAAACGGATCTTTCTTGGAACGCTGATGCGTTTAGAGAATAAATTGTTTCGGTCGTTGAAATTCTATATTTATTATTGGAGTACGCGATGATGAGGTGAATTTTCAGCTATGTTCTGGTGGTCGAATACCGAGCGTGTCGATTATGGATGGTTTGCAAGGACAAGGTGAGAATCGATTGTTATATCCGTGTCTCTTTGGATGTTCTATTGAACCGATGAGGGAGATATTGTTTTCGAAGGTAGGCTGTAGTGTGAGATACCATTTGAGCTCAATTGCTTTTCTCGTAGGTTGTATTTGATCTAATGTGAAAGAAAGTTGGGTTTCTTATCCATCTTCTCCTTTGTAAGACCAATCAATTTTGAGTAAGTTTGCAATCTAAAATACAGTATAGAATTCAATGACTAGTAAAGAAATACGTCGCGCTTTTTTAAATTTTTTTGAGAGTAAATCTCATCAGATCGTGCCTTCGGCACCTGTGGTTGTAAAAAACGACCCTACGCTCATGTTTACCAATGCAGGCATGAATCAGTTTAAAGAGTTGTTTCTAGGGGAGGCACATGTGAAGTATCCACGCGTTGCTGATACACAGCGTTGTTTGCGTGTTTCCGGAAAGCACAACGACTTAGAAGAAGTAGGAATTGATACGTATCACCATACCTTGTTTGAAATGCTTGGGAATTGGTCTTTTGGAGACTATTTCAAAAAAGAGGCAATTGCTTGGGCTTGGGAATTGTTTACCGAGGTATATAAACTTGATAAAGATAGATTGTACGTCACTATTTTCGAAGGTGACGATGACGAGGGCTTGTCTAAAGATACGGAAGCCTATGATTTTTGGAGAGAATTTATTGCTGAAGACAGAATTTTACTAGGGAATAAAAAAGATAATTTCTGGGAGATGGGCGAGATGGGTCCATGTGGTCCATGTTCAGAAATTCACTACGATATGCGAACGTCTGAAGAGCGCGAAAATGTTCCCGGGCAAGAACTTGTTAATGCTGACCACCCTCAGGTGATTGAAGTATGGAATCTTGTTTTTATGCAATTCAATAGATTGAAAAATGGTACTCTTTCGCCGCTGCCAGCCAAGCACGTGGATACAGGGATGGGTTTTGAACGTTTGGTACGTGCTATTCAGGGCAAGACCTCGAATTACGACACCGATGTCTTTCAACCGACTATTCAGTATATAGCATCTCGTTGTGGAATTGAATATGGGGCTGACGAAAAAACTGATGTCGCAATGCGCGTGTTATCGGACCATATTCGAGCGGTAAGTTTTGCTATTGCCGATGGTCAACTACCTTCAAATAACAAAGCAGGTTATGTAATAC
>NZ_JABMCQ010000098.1 GCF_013179575.1 Sphingobacterium shayense
GATATACTAGCAGAAATAGGCATAATTATTACTTGAAACAATTATTTTTACTGTCTCCAAATATATAGACCATCTACCTGATGCCATTTTTAAGTACCAGATCAACGAAACACTTTATTATCATCGTTCAACCAAGTAGATTGAGTGAGGGAAGTTTGTAATGTGCTACAATTTAGCCGTATTTATGATTTAAAACTGAATTGAACAAATATGCATTCACCATTTGTTTAAAAGATGTTGGTAAAAAAGAAATATCCTTTCTCAGGAGCAATGGGATTAAATATGTAGTCTAAGGATGAACACGAATCCAAAAGGGAAATAAGTAGCCAAAATTTTTAAGGGCTCTTTTATTAGATGAAGATATTAATTTCGTAATGAAGTATATATCTTCACTGGTGAAGTCGCTAAATATAGAAATGAATATTACGCCGTCCTTATTGAAATAGAGCTGTACAAAGCTTTGGATAGAGACTTGGTCAAAAAAGAGCTAAAACAGATTCATACTAACACATTAATTGCCAAAGATAAAGATGCTAGTAATTTGGAAGGGTGTATTATTCCCCCCGAAATGTAGTGAAAATGATTAAAGAACATGATTAGAGCACTGACTTGACTCCATTCTCTTTCAAAGTTTAAAAAACACATTGAGTTATCCTCTTTTTAATATCAATGAAAGAACTTCTTGAAACATGTCGGCAAAATTCGTTCTATTTACTTTTATAATAAGCAGTGCTAGCAATTCGATTTAATTTTGCTATCTTTCAATCAAATAAACTTAAATGTGCTAGCACAACTATACAATTTCGTACCTTTGCACTTATACACTTGTATAAGTTAATACAAGATGGTAGATAAAAATGGGACAACAAGATTATATAAAAGACATCGCGCGCTTTGGGTTGGAAAACGACCAGGAGAAGCTATTGTCTACGTTGAACGAATTTATCGAGCACAACAAGAACAGTAAAAAGGTCAACTTTGCCTTACAACTACAGTCACTACTGAAAGACAGCCTACGCAAGCCACAGCATAGCCCGCTGCAAAAGGTGGGATCGCAATCGCATTTCCAACAGATACAGGACAGGGAGACAGATGAACTCATCATAGAGACGCTAACATCTGATTACAGTCTAGATAATCTGGTATGTACGGAATCTGCTAACGATAAACTGGTCAACTTCTTGGAGGAACATCGCCATAGCGACGTACTATTGAAGTACCAACTTCCAATCTCGAATAAACTGTTGCTATACGGCCCTTCGGGGTGTGGTAAGACGTTGGCTTCTTACGTCATCGCTGGCGAACTGCAAAAGATGATGATCGTGGTCAACCTTGGTGCTATCGTATCGTCTAAACTTGGTGAGACGAGTAAGAACTTAGCTAAGTTATTCCGTAAGGCGGCTCAGGAAGACTGTATCATTTTTATCGATGAGTTTGATTCTTTGGGCAAGGTACGTGACTACAGCCAGGATCATGGCGAGATGAAGCGAGTCGTGAATACGATCTTGCAATTATTCGATTATCTACCGCAGAGCAGTATGGTGATCTGCGCGACCAACCAAAAAGATATGTTGGATGAGTCGTTGTTGCGTCGGTTTGACCTCGCGATCTCTTTGGAGCTACCGAACCAGCAACAGATACAGGAATTGATCCAATTGGTCTTAAAAGAGGGACAGTTTGCCTATGACAGAAAGGTATCCATAAAAAAACTGATCGAAGTTGCACAGGGTCTCTCCTACTACAGCATACAGAAGACGCTGATCAATGCCATAAAGCGAAGTCTATTTGCAATAAAAGGTACACAGGCGCTAAGGCCTAAGATCAATACCCAGATTTGGTACGATCTGCTCATACAGGAAAAAGAAGCCTTGGCTGTTGAATAAGCCAAGGCTTTTTTATGCTTCGGCATCGAGATCTTGGTCAGCAGATAATATGTGCTCTACTTCATTAACAGCCAACATTTCATCGTATAATCTACCAGTTGATTGTTTCAATGTTTCTTCTATAGATACCGCGATAGAAAATCTGTTGTCTTTTTGATAGGGAGTATCCTCCCCCGGTCTTAGCTGGGGATGTTTAAAGCAGTGAACTCCTATTTTAAAAACGTTACTCTCATCAAGCAGTTCGTTAACGTTGACAACAAAACTTAACTTTTGTGTGTTCGAAAAAGGATTGGGTTTTTGTTTAAACCGACAGTTTTGACTCCATAGATTTAAAGCACTTTTCAATTTAGAAGTTATAATATGTTCTTTTTCTACAATAGCTCCGCCTTCATGGTTTTTAAAGAAGCTAAATGCTATCAATACGGGACAATATCCTAATTGGCTTTCCTTTACAGGAAAAAATTGATAAGAAATAGTTGCCGTGATCCTCAGTATTCTATTTTTCTTCCCTAAATCATTTGTTATTAAGTAATCTGGAAAATTCACAGGAACAATCTTAAGTTCACCATTGCTTATCGTGTCCTCTATTATAAAATTGATAGTGTTGTTATCGGAATAGATAGCATGGTCGTTATTCAAACATCCATGTCCCACTAACATACTTTTATTTGTCGCCAAGTCTTCCACCCATTTATCTGAACAATGATTGAGCATCAACGCTTTAATAGAAGCCGCTCTGAGACTAGGATAATGCTTTTGGATCTGTACGGCGATATTAGCTGCTAAAGGCGTAGCAAAACTTGTTCCTAATAATCGATAGAAACTTTCGGTAGGGTCTGCAGAAAGCAAGAGCATACTACCTTCACCTATATCTGTTAGCCCTGTTTTTCCATAACAATAGTCACCACCAGCCATTACGAGATCTGGCTTAAACAACGTCTTATTAACCTTAGTCTTGCCTTTAAGCAGTTCATATTGATAATGCCCTTTTCTACTATAGATTGTGGGGTATTCTTTCCCGTTAGAAATTCCTATATAATCTCCTATACTCAACGAGTCAGCACAAGCCCCCACAGTAATATTGTTTAGCGACTCTGCCGGACTACAAAGATTAGCTTGCTCATTTTCAAAATAATCTAGATCGTAACCATCCGTATCCATAATAGCATCTGAATTATTCCCCGTCGATATAAAGATCAAGCAATCATGTTCAAAGACAAATTTGTCTAAAGCATATGCATAACTCGAATAATGCTCATTATACTTCTTATTTGCATAAAAATTAATGGTCAATGTGAATATCTTAATGTGCGGATATCGTTCGATCGCCATTTCAAGCAACCCCAAAACACGGCTAATCGATATTGAAGAGCTATCGGAGTCAATAATCTTAATTGGCAATAGCTGACAATGCGGAGTAATAATACCTTTGTATTCTTGCCTTACAGCTTCTGCGCCTAAAGCCACTAAAGCTGACACCGCAGTGCCATGTCCCCTGCCACTATCTATGTTATCTTGTTGGACGGATGTTGTGGTTAAATTTAATTCCTCGTCGGTGACAATCAATTGTGCTAACGGCGTATGAGCATCAATACCAGAATCTATAATTCCGACTAATGGAAGGTTTTCACCAGCAGCGACTTCGAATCCATACTCTCGACTAGGCACGTTAAAGACATCTGGTCTAATTATCGTAGCTCTACCCGATGTAGCTTGTAAAAAAATATCAAAGTTATTGATGATCTCATCTAGGTCCAATCCTTCTCTATTGTATATCTCTACAATACCGATCTCCCTATTTACAATATGTTCAATCCCTCGATCAATGAGGTAGGTCTTTAGACTCTCTATTAACGTCTCAAGTTCGTGATTATGAACCATAAGATCTGCTACCTTTAAGACAAACACCTCTGCTGTAACTTCTGTATTTATGATTTCCGCTGTAGTAAGTAGTTCAAAATCTTCTATATAGTGTATGAGCTTAGGGTATTTCCTCTCTTGATGATCCTGAGCATTATGGATAGCGGCCTCCACAGCAGATAAGAATGTATTGAACTTATCGAAGTTACCCTCTGCGACGCCAAATACTATTGACATACCGAAATTTGTAACTTCTACGACTTCTAAACCAAACGCCTGGTACCATCTTCCAAAATACTCATTTACTGCAAATTGCCCCCAAAAATTGATACGAATAAAATCCACGTGAAGCGGCACATCTAATTCAGGACTTCTCTGATCTATTCGCTGACTTCGATCTCGACCGAACTTTGAATAGGACTTTTGTAGATTTTGACCAATATTAACATAGTCCCTGACTTTATCTTTCTCACCCTCATCATCGTCTGTGTTTTCGCCAAAGCCATAGTTGTATTTCATTGTAACTGGATCATTCTTCTGTATATTTGTATTAAGCAGGACATGCGGTTTTTTCATAATTGTGCAAAAGTTTGTTTTGTAATAATCGGTATATTCTAATATACCAAAAATTTAATAAGTAGTCAAAAAATATCATACAAAATAAATATAGAATACAGAAAGCAAATTACAGTGCAAACATTCCCCTCCAAATTCTCGACGGACGATTCAATGAGAGGAAAGTCTAAGTATACGTAGGTATTTCCTTTTCCTATCGCATCACAATCAATAATTTACAGCATTATACATAAGCATATTCTTCCAACTTATTCCCGATTTTACTTCTCGCTCGCTCCATCCTATTGCTCCACAGATCGTTTCTGCATCACGTTTTTAGCATCGTCCAAGATTACCAATTCCTTGCGGGCTAAAATTGTACTCAATTTGTCGACCTCACTGTCAAGATCATCCTCGTTCTCTATTAAAAATCTAACTTGTCCGCTAGACCTATGATTCATACATCAGAAAGGTTCATCTTTAATAAATTAGCCTTCTCTTGATTTTGGAAATGATTATTTCTTTTAGTGACATAATTTCTCGCTTTTAGTCAAATCCGAGGAGCTAACTCGTACAGCCCTCTTTAAAACCGTAAGATCACAATATTATCATTACTTAATTATATATAAGTTTTATTTTAATGCAATCGTGGTATTTGCAGAATGATATAATAATATCGTATTTTTGAGCACCAATATTATTAATCTTCATGAGTAACGAAATAAGCAAAACCGTATACAATAAAGTGGGAGACGCTATCGACGTAGTTATTAAACCACTTAATGAAAGGATGTCAAATCCATTGATTGGATCATTTGTGATATCTTGGACAATTCTTAACTGGAAGCCAATTTTATTTTTGATTTTCTCTTCGCAATCGATAGAAAATAAAATAAAACTTATTACATCTGAATTCTACCCAAACCAATTTCTTTACCTTGAATACAGTTGGTATATGTACTTGATTTTCCCACTTATTTTATCGATAATATATACCTTGGGGACTCCTCGATTGGAAAATTTCATTTCTAAAATAAACAGACCACCCACTATTCGAAAAAACACTCAACTTCATACGGATAAGATTGCTGATTTTAAAAAACTTAAGGAGATTGCGAGTGAAGAAGCCGCAGTCGCCGAAGCCAAGTCAGAATACAAAACTTTGTTACAAAAAGATCAAGTAATTAACGACCTTAATAAGACAGTTGAAATATTAAAAAATCAAGAAGCTGAGCAAATTGGTACGATAAACGATTTGCTGGAAGCTTCTAAACGCATAAAAGCGGAAAATATAACATTGAATAAGACGAGCTTCGAAAAAGATTCTTACAACGAGCACCAACTAATGACTCTTACCTCTATCGTTAATAGAGTAATAACAGAAATACCTACAAAAAATCTCGGTTCCTTAATTAATGAAATTAAACATTTTGTTGCAAAATACGGGGACAACGAGAGAAGATTCGGAAACGAATTAGTCAACAATATCAGAGAATCTATTTCTCGTGCGGAATCAATTAATCCACCTTTTGTGCTTCAATTACAAATTGATGATCAACACCAGGATAACCTAGAATATTATAAAGATATAGTGAAAAGCTTGTTTGAGGTTATTTCAGATTTATCTTTTACTGAAGAGAATAAAATGGAAATCGTTTGCAGATTTAAGATTCCGACTGATAACCCCGAAATGTATGATTTTATATTAGATAGTATTCCAGGTATATCTGCCGTACGATTTTCGAAACCTGAATTTTTAAGAAACGGCAAAGTTAAATATAAACAGGGAGCACTAAAGTGACCCTCATAACATTCAGGAAGTTCATAGTATGGAGCACAAAATACTGTTGATACAATACTCGTATTAATTTTGACACAAAAATATCTACGATGATAAAAATTCAAGAGTTTAGACTTCATCCAAGAGATGAATTTGATGGAAGAAAGATGAGTTTCTTCTTTCAGCTGCAAGAGAACGAACAGATAGTAGGAAGCTCTATTATTAATGTAATTGTCACAGGTGCCATTCTCCCTTATTGGATGGAACAACTGCCGCTAAATTCAACAGACGCAGATTTCGGAAAATTAGTTCTTAAAATAATTGAGAGTGATTTAAAGCGGATACTAAGGAATGGTTATTCTATCGAAAACAGAATTGATTTAAAATATTGGACACACAATAATCCGCAAGCCAACTATGACATAATGGAAATAGGAAATATTCGCGATTATGAAATAACTTTATAAAAGTAGATCATGAACAAAAAAATAGCAACCTAGTTTCAATTGCCATTGACAAACTTAAGAGTTTTCATTTGCACTTAAAGAGTAAGTATGAACCTAGATTAGATAACAGCAACTACAGCTCATTAGCTCCTATTGCAGACGCTGATAAGGACAACCACTATACAAATGCGTTAACTTGGGCTTTACAAACTAGAAGTGAAAATGACATTAGAAACATTACACTTACAGGACCTTATGGGTCTGGAAAAAGCAGTGTCTTAAAAACATTTCAAAATAAGTATGTAAAAAATGATCTCCATTTTCTAAACATTTCTCTAGCAACATTTAAAGAAGAGGTATTGGAAGAAGAGGACGAGTTAGATGTTAGGCGGGAACCAACAGAAAATATTCAGACAACCAACGGTCCAATAGTAAGTCTCGTTCTCCATAAAGGAGATGTGAAGAAAAAGACGAACTCTGAGAGTCTTATTCGGTTGATTGAGCTAAAGTATTCTACAACAAATCTTTTACCATGCTGAAGACTCGGAAATACCTGAATCACGGTTCAAAAAATAAAAAGAATTAGCAAAGGTACAATTAGATTGAAATCTATAGCTACCATAGGGAGTGTAACTCAAACTGTGTCATTGGATAATTAACCTAATTCTAAAAGTCTCTATCTAGCTTGAGCCTATCTCCAAATTTAATACAAAGTTGAGATATCGTCAAGCCCCAGTTGTGCATCGGCATTGTCCACTTTTTAGAGATATCCTTTATTATCAGAAACATTAACTTCATAAGAGCTTGTTCAGAACTGAATGCACCTTTAGACTTCGTAATTTTACGGACCTGACTGGGCATTCCTTCAATAGGATTAGTGGTGTAAATAGTCCTGCGATCCTGTTCATCGCACTGGAAAAAAGTAGATAAGTTGACCCAATTGTCCAGCCAGGATTTAGCAGCAATTGGGCATTTCTTGCTCCATTTCTCTTCAAAGACCAGTAAGTTTTCGTAGGCCATTTCTTTGTTAACAGCTTTGTATACGGGCTTTTGTTCATGTGATGTTCGATTAAAATCAGTTGAGCTCCTATTTTCCCTCGACCGAACATTATTATCGATAAATTGGTAGACCTCTCTGTCTCCTTCTACGGTCATACCTTTTACGCTCACATTTTTATTAAGCTTATGGTCGTCCCAGCTGTTCGAGTAACTCGCCCCATTTCTATATACAGTAGGCCTCCCCTCCCCTGTATAATTACCCGTGGTAGCGTCAAACCCATTTCCCATTCCCCCTCCACTCGAACTCATGTTCTTGTAACGTCTACCCAATTTTCCTGTATTGCTAAGAACTCCCTATCCAAATATTTTTTCATTCCAGTTGAATCTGTTGAGCATGATCGTATTGTTATAAAATCTGTTCATATACCCGTGGTAGGATTTGAATTTAATGGAACCGTAGCACCGGAAAAAAGTATGCGTCCCTTTTGCTGTGCCAATTAATGGTTTAACATATTTCTCATGAGATTTTTCTTGAGAAATACCTAAAGATCGTAAAATTGCCAATAAAATTTCCAAAGTTTGAATTAACTCATAGTTTAGATTTTAGGATTTTCAGCGTATTCGGCCCATAAAGTGTCAATCGATTCCCCTGTTTCGTTTTTCCAGAAATCCTCTGAGTATGTTTTCTCACGCATCGCTTTGTCCAATTTCTTTACAAAATTTTTCTTCACATTTTTTTCGATCCAATGGAAAAACCGAGCGGTAACTCGATATGAATCAGTATATTTTTGTGCCGTTGAAAATTCAGGTAACTTCCAATCCCCTGCTTCATTGGCTACCCCATATTTAAAACGGATAAAATCCGCAATTCCCTCGGTTACCCACCATGGACCAGAATTATTGGGGTAAGCTTGAACGATATGCATAATCTCATGGGTCACAACATCAATATCGTTTGGATTTTTTGCAAACCAGTCGGGACTATAACGCACAATTCCTCCAGCTGTAGCGGCCACCCCCTTATAATCTGGGTCTATCACAAAAGTAACTACCTTCCTTGACTCCTTATTAAAGGTTTTAACAAGTTTAGGATAATTTTGAAAATACGTTGTAATTAGCTCTTTTTTTAGGTTAGGACTAAAATCTTTATCCTTGTTGATCCAAATCAACGTAAAACCTTTTTTCTCAATAGTGTCTACGTTAAAGGCAACTTTTCGGTCATCATCTGTATGCTCCCAACTTTGGGCATTAAGTGACAATCCAGGTATCACCATTATACAAAATAAAAAAAATAAAATAGCTGTTCTGTTCATTACTGTTAGGTTTTATAATTATGTTGGAATTTTTAAAGGGCTGTTAAGATTAAAAAACACATTTTAAATGATTACTAAAACGTTAATGTTCTTTCAAAGATCGAAAAAAACATTGTAATCCATGACACCTTTGAATAAAAAAATTAGATTCAAGACCAACTATAATTTCCGACCAAAAAAACTAGAACGTATCCACCCGCTGAACGAATTATTTTCTGATTGGATAATTTATTTATAGTTCTGGGAATACAGCTCTTCTAGTTTTTGTGGTTGATGGATATAATGGTGATATTTCCAAGAGTATATTTTAACCATTGAAAAGGATTTATCTCGTGTTTTTTGCAGATCGCCAAAAAAGAGGATATCATGGCGGCGCGCTGAGCAGCTTCACGGCTTCCCGAAAAAAGGTAGTTCTTTCGTCCAAGTTTATGTAAAATAACTTTTCAAAAGGAGGAATTTGGAGGTGTTCGAAAAAATATCGAATTCTTTATCAACCAAACGCATGTCTGAATTGTTCTTATGGAGAACTAATTAAGGATGGATATGAAAAATTTTTCTGAGCATGAATTTGAAAAAAGGAAAAAAATGTTCGCAGAAGAACTCCTAAAAATCCAAGAAAAGCATAACGAGTGGTGTAAGGAAAATCTAAGCTACTATAAAGTAGGAAAAACTCCGACACTAGCTGAAATGGCTTGGGTGGGTTACACCAACAATAAGGTAGACGTGCACATCGGAATCAAAGATATTCCACTGAAAATTCTTCAAGACTGTTACGAGGCACAATGGAGGGTATTTCACGACGACCCCACCTAGGTTTTTCATGCAGCCCCAGAGACTGTAATTCAAATTCAGGCAGATTTTTTCCTTCTGCCTGATTACCAAAAAGCTATCTAATTGTAGCGTTAAACCAATAACCAAAGCCAAAAATGGATGTGAACGGATAGTGCTATGGAGTTATTCCTTCGGTTTAGCAACATCGCTTATGATAATACTTAGGGAACAATTTTTTTCGATCGAAATCGATGAAAAACTGACCGATTTTCCCTTGAAAGAAGGCAAGTACCATTCAGTTATCCTGATTTTTCGGATTTTTCAAATATGTTGCCTCCACTTTTTTTACAATAGAATCGGTTATCCTAATCCACATAATCTGTTCTTTTAAAATTATTGAGTCATTTGCTTTTTTATATATGCACAATAAGAATTCCACGCCGCATCATAGTCCACTTCCAGAAAATATTGTAATCGAATTTTGGTGATGGTTTGGTTATTAAAGTTAAATGAAAGTTGGTCGTCTCTGACGACCAACGACATACTTTGGTCACTTTGTTCAGCCATCCACTGAACAAATTCTCTTTCGTTTTCGAAAGTGATTAAAACAGGATGTGGTCCCATTCCATCATTTACCTCACCAATACAAAACTTTCCGTCAAAAAAATACAATCCGATGCCGCAATAATCCCGGTGAGCATGATAAAGTCCGCCTGCGCCTAGATAGTAGCCCTCTTTACTTAATCTTGTTGGACGTTGTCTTAACTTGTTCGCGACTGCACCAGCAACCGTCTCTCCATAGATTTCCCGATCCAAAGCATCGAAAATTTCAAGATCTTTCTCGCTAAGTGCCGAAGGCGATATGTCAGAAATATACATTTTCATTTTACTTGCTTGATTTTGTTACGTTTTCCAAGACACCAGTCCTGTGTTTCAATCGCTAGGGAGGACAAATACACCCATAGCATAAATTCTCTTTTATATTTCTAAATCTTGGGTTGAAACATTTTCCAGATTCAATCGGCAACCGTTTGAAATATCCTCTAATCTACCCTCCTCACAATCCAAATATATTGACTTTCAAACATATTCGACTGGCAATGAAAAGTATTAAAAGAGGAATAATCGGTTTATCCTAGCTTCTGTATTTGCAATTACTCTTGGCCAGCTGGCTCCAGTAATTCATTTAACGCAGCAATCACCTCCGCTTCTAGCGCCTTTATTCTACGAGATCTCGCCAGCACATAGATGCCTAACGGGAGAAAAAAAAACAGCAGTATAACCACCATATCCAGACCATTGGTCATCGTGATTGTACCTCGCTCGGATTTTAATTTTAATCCGATAGATCCTGTGAGTGTAAATCCACTGGTACGTACCTGAACAGCGCCAAAGTTTGCCGTTATTTTACGGTACGGTAATTTCTCGCGCAGTCCTTCAATCAGTTGCTCTTTTGAAAAAGGCTTAAAACGTAATGCTTTCATTGTGTTTGTTATTTATTTTAAAAAATCTCGGTCAAAACTATTCGCCGTTACGCTGTAAATAAGACCGCTCGCAACACCCCTACCTATAAAGAGACTCTTGCAATGCGGTAACTTTGTCGCTTTGATCTTTCGTTTCCGGGACATCCTCTCGATCCCCCGACATTTTCTTTACAAGAGTCAACGATTGTTGGATTTATACACTCAGTTCTCGTTCTTTTTGCGCCAATTGCATCCGCGGCATTTGTAAACACGATTTGTTTTCTTCCCGCTATTTTGCCTCTTGATTTGTTTGTTTGATCTTCCATGAAAAACCTCGGTGACTAAAAACCTATTACCGCGTTTGCATCTATCCAAATGCGATCTATTGACCGAAGCCTGTTAAAGGGTACGGAGCCTGGCGATAAGACGACGTATAAAATGCTGACGATACCCTATTCTCTTTCATTTTGATCATTATTAAGGCAATATAATATCTTGGAACTGAAACGGAAGCTCCTTTACAGCATCCTTGGTTTCAATAAGAATTTCGATATAACAATCTTTTGTTGGTTGCTCAGTGAGGTGGAATTGATACAAGTTACCGACCGAAGAATACCCAGTGTCGATTTTCTTTCCTTTTCCGTTGTAAATAGATACTCGATAAAATGCCTCGCCTAAGGCTTTATTTAATTGAAATGTAAGGGCCTTGTGACTGGAACTCCTGCCGCCCATTCCCATTATACCAGTAAGTAATTGGCGAGCCTGGTTTATTTCCTCTTGTTCCTCCCGGTCTAAAGCACCTTCTTTCTTACGTTTTTTCACTTCTCTATCAATCAGTTTTTGAGCCTCTTCCTGCATATCGAGAAGCTTATTGGTGTCCATCAATTCTAGCGCTATTTCAGCATAGGTATTCAAGAGCAGATTTTCGCCCCTTCGATGTAAGAAATCACGGACAATAACTTTCCCGTAATTCGCTTCGGTCGGACTAAAGTAGAGCAGACTGCCCTGAAATTTTTCGATCTTAGTAACGCGGCGGCGGGATGCTTCTACGATAAACTCCATTTTTTTATCGTTTTGATACCTGTCGTTTTTGTAAAAGCTATCTTTAATTTCTTTCAAAGATTTGCCGGTTTCGTCTACTACTGTAAGCTTGCCGAGTTTTATAAAATGGTAATTATCGAGCCTAATACCGTTCACTGCAGTAGTAAACGTAATTTTACTAATGGAATCGGATGTACTGCGCTGGGTTTGTCCGTTAAATCTTTCTTCTTTAATATCCTGCAAAAACAAGTTAAGCTCTTGCGAATAGATAGTCATCGTGTGAATACAAAAAACGAGGATTAAAATTAGTTTCCGTTTCATTGCTCTATTGTTTTGGTGGAATGTCCATGATATTTATTTGCACTGCATCTATGATTATTGCTAAAGGTGTGCTCTATCTTTTTATGGTAAGCGCACATCAACAAATTGAAACGGGATCTCTTGGATAGCATCCCCCGTTTTCACAATAATCTGCATCCTCATTTCTGGAGTAAGGCTTTCCTCGATAGAGAAGCTATAGGAGTCGCCATAGTTTGATGACCCGTTAGTCAATGTCTTTCCGTCTTTCCATATTTTAACTTCAACAACAGCATCATTCGGATCTTCCCGGTAAAAATGTAATAGTTTTGAGGCGTCGCCTCCCCAGTAGTTGTAATCGCTTACTGCTTTATCCAGATAGAGCTTGGCATCATCAACATCATCACCCACCCCCGCATTTTGATGAATCTCCTTTACCTTTTTAAGATATCCCGTTTCATCGTTCTTTTGCATCTTACTCAAACCCCGTAAATCAATCAGCACTAATTTACAGCCGTTTATTCCTTTCAGCAGGTTTTGATGATAATACTGCTGTAAATTGGTGAGGTTCAGCTCTGATTTAAGCGCTTCTGAGACCGTAAAATATTCGATCACTCCTGTAACCGAAATGCTTTCTGCCTCTCTTGCAGGCGGCGTAATACCAATTACTATTTCCTTCTGGTTTGTGAAATAATCCCTCGGATACGGATACCCAGCAATCATTTCTAACGGATTACTCAAATTATCTACCGCCCGGATTTCTTTTATGCTAATTTGATGGCTTTGATCGACTTTAACTCCTATGAGTTCCGTGGTAAGTTCTAACTTACTTGGCCAAAAACCGATGTTTCTTTGCTCTTCGGTGCCTTTTAGTACAAGCTCTCCCTGTTGAGCGAGTAATAGCCGGGAACTGAAGATGTACAAAACTGCTATTAAAAGACTAATTTTCATTTGTTTATGTTTATCGATTTCTAGGAACGCGTTTAAGACTAAGACCAATGATTGAATTTTTAAATAGCATTGTCAAATGCTGAGTGGGTAAGCCTAAGTAACCATAGTATTGGCTTTAGTTTTGTAAATTTTTACTAAATAAAAACAACTAATAATCTGTTTTTAGATCTATTACATACCACAATACGTTTACAAAATGTCTGTTTCGTTGCTGCATTTTGCGAATAGCATTTCTTGTTCTTCATACCCGGCAATGAAACGTCTGAGTAAAAAAAGACAGATTATGCCTGTCGGACACCTCTTATGACGAACCGGAGCCGCTGAAACAACTGAATCTGGCTACTTACAGTGTCTACATTTCAATTTAGATTTATATTATTCCCCATTTAAACAAAAAGTATCCGCAACCAATCACCAAAATCGGCATCCCAAAAGCTAACAATATGTTGCTTCCCAGATAAATACCCCAATAGGAAATGATACGTACGTTTTGGTGATTCTTTGGACTGTAAACAATAGGCACTTTTTCGCCAATATTATAGGCCGGTGGATTTGAACGTGCATTAGGTGTATACGTCTTTTTCTCGCCGTTAACGATATATTCTAGTAGCGGTGCATACATAATGGATGTCCCGCTGTTATCGCGGGATTCCATTGCAATATTATCGCTCACAGTAGCGAACGTCCGTATTCCTGCTTCTCGGAATTGTCGGGACGATAAAAACATTTGAATACCAAGCGCCACTAGAGCTAACCCAATCAATACCAAAAGTCCATGTATTGCTACTCCCATCTTCATTACATTTTACTGTTCTAAAATTTCATCCAATAACTGCGTAACCGGGATAAAAAGAATCTGCTTCTCCATGATTAAACTATTTATCAATAAATTCAAATTTGTCCTCAAATAGTTTCCCGATAATTGGTAACGGCTTCTTTGCTTCATTTGCAGCAGCGATGATACCCAGTATCATCAGAATAAGGAAAATAATGCCCGAGAAACTAAGTATAGTGGCCAAAGACGGAATTAGGGTTAATAAGATAGCAACCAGGATATTGAAAATCAAGGATGCTACCAGCAGCCCCAATCCTTGCTTCAGATGATACCTACTCAAATCGTTCCGTTCTTCTTTACCAGCGAAATAAGCGACCAGCCAAAGGATACCGATGTAGCTTAAAATTGATTGTACTTTAGGAGTCATAATTATCAAATTTTATATACTGCAAAAATGGGTAGAAATCAACGAGCTCCTCTTCTATTTAGCTCAACAAACCATCTACAACAAATTATCTCGTATATACAAACTATATACACAAATACTATTAGACGCATTACTAGCTAGTTACAACAATAATAAATAGACTGATTTATCATCGCATATTCAGGTTTCGTCTATTTTTTTTCATTATTTTGTTGGGATTTGCAGATAGAAGCAATACAAAATCGAGATGTAGAACAATATGAATAAAGCGCTCTTTATTTATATCCCATGCTCACCAGCCATAAAAACGATAAATAGATGAAAATACAGCATATATTATGTAGTATAATT
>NZ_JABMCQ010000099.1 GCF_013179575.1 Sphingobacterium shayense
TGGTTCCTGCAATAGCAAACGACAAAGTGCCACTCGCCTACGCTCGCCGCCTGACAAATTGACAACAACAGAGTCTGGGTCCGGACACCGTAAAGCATCCATTGCACGTTCCAATTTAGCATCCAATTCCCAAGCATTTGTCGCGTCAATCTTATCTTGCAATTCCCCCTGACGTGCAAGTAACTTATCCATTTCATCGGGGTTTTCATAGACTTCAGGCAGGCCGAATTTTTCGTTTATATCTTCATATTCTTGCAAAATAGCTGTTATTTCAGCAACTCCCTCAGAAACAACCTCTTTAACGGTTTTTTCAGGGTCTAAATCGGGTTCTTGAGCCAAATAACCAACAGAATAACCCGGTGAGAAAACAACTTCACCTTGATAAGACTTGTCTAGTCCACCGATTATTTTGAGCAACGAGGATTTCCCGGACCCATTTAATCCAATAACACCAATCTTTGCCCCGTAAAAGAAAGAAAGATATATGTTTTTCAAAACTTGTTTTTGCGGCGGGTAAATTTTATTTACACCCGCCATTGAAAAAATTATTTTCTCGTCAGACATACACGCGTTTAATTGCTTTTTTGTACAAATATAGTCATTTTTCATTCTGTTGGACTGCCATTTTGGTACTTTACTCGCTATGGCGTAATTGTTGATAAATTCTATCTCGGAATAACTATTGGTTTTATAATTTATTTTTTACATTTATAAAACAGAACGTATACCCTACCCCCGAGGCTGAACTCATTGCTTTGGCATGGGGGAGGCAATTAGAAGATCCATCATATATAAAGGAAAGGTTTAATACATGGAAGCAAAATTTTCACCACGCGTAAAGGATGTTATCTCCTACAGCCGAGAAGAAGCACTGAGACTTCGTCACGATTACATCGGCACAGAGCATCTTTTGCTCGGGTTGATTCGTGAAGGAGATGGAGTTGCAATTAAAATATTGAAAAATATTGGGGTTGACACAGGTGCTATCAGATTATCAATTGAAGAAGCCGTTAAAGGTTCTTCAATGTCACGTGCCCCTATCGGGAATATGCCTTTAACAAAACAGGCAGAAAAAGTACTCAAAATAACTTATTTGGAGGCTAAAATATTCAAGAGTGATATTATCGGCACTGAACATTTACTACTTGCGATCCTTCGCGATGAAGAAAACATCGCGTCACAGGTTTTGCAAAACTTCAGCATTACATATGATCTATTTAAGAATGAAGTAGAACAAAATAAAACGACCATTACAGATGAAGCTCCTAACTCACCGGCAGGCGATGATGACTTTGCCGACGACGATCAACAATTCTCTGCACCCAAGAAAGTGTCCGACATCAAATCCAAAACACCTGTTTTAGACAATTTTGGACGAGACTTAACAAAAGCAGCTGAGGACGGAAAATTAGATCCTATAGTCGGTCGTGAACGAGAAATCGAACGAGTTTCGCAAATTCTTTCTCGTCGTAAGAAAAACAATCCGATTTTAATCGGTGAGCCAGGCGTCGGTAAATCTGCGATTGCTGAGGGTTTAGCTCTACGTATCGTTCAACGAAAAGTATCACGCGTTTTATTCAACAAGAGAGTAGTGACATTAGATTTGGCTTCGCTCGTTGCGGGAACCAAATATCGGGGGCAGTTCGAAGAAAGAATGAAAGCTGTTATGAACGAACTCGAGAAATCACCTGACGTTATTTTATTTATCGATGAGATTCATACGATTGTTGGCGCAGGAGGGGCGTCTGGCTCCCTTGATGCATCCAATATGTTTAAACCAGCATTGGCTAGAGGCGAGATTCAATGTATCGGCGCTACTACTTTAGATGAATACCGTCAGTATATTGAAAAGGATGGAGCTCTAGACAGACGTTTCCAAAAAGTTGTTATAGAACCAGCTTCGCATGAAGAAACGATCGAGATATTAAACAGAATCAAAGATAAGTACGAAGAGCATCATAACGTTACGTATACGGACGATGCAATAGAAGCGTGCGTAGCGTTAACGACGCGCTACATCACTGATCGTTTTTTACCCGATAAGGCAATCGATGCGCTTGATGAAGCAGGTTCACGTGTACATCTTAACAATATCCATGTTCCACAATCAATAATTGAAATCGAGGAAAAAATCGAAGAAGTTAAGGTTGAGAAAAACAAGGTAGTTAGGAGTCAAAAATACGAAGAAGCTGCAAAGTTGCGTGACACCGAAAAGAAGCTATTAGAACAACTAGAAAAAGAGAAATCTGCTTGGGAAGCAGAGACAAAATCTAAACGCTATGCTGTAACAGAAGATAATGTTGCCGAAGTAGTTTCGATGATGACAGGGATCCCGGTTCAACGTGTGAACCAATCTGATAGTCAGAAATTACTAAACATGGGTGAATTAGTGAAAGGGAGAATCATTGGCCAAGATGACGCTGTTCAGAAGCTAGTCAAAGCCATACAGCGCACTAGAGCCGGTTTAAAGGATCCTAAGAAACCAATCGGCTCCTTTGTATTTCTAGGCCCTACTGGCGTAGGTAAAACGGAGTTGGCAAAAGAATTAGCACGTTTTATGTTCGATTCGGAAGACGCTCTAATTCAAATTGACATGAGCGAGTATATGGAAAAATTTGCTGTATCACGTTTAGTCGGGGCGCCTCCGGGTTATGTCGGTTATGAAGAAGGCGGTCAACTCACCGAAAAGGTACGCAGAAAGCCGTACGCTGTTGTTCTACTAGATGAGATTGAAAAAGCCCACCCTGATGTTTTTAATTTGCTTCTGCAGGTATTAGATGAAGGTCAACTAACAGACAGTCTAGGTAGAAAAGTAGATTTTCGTAATACGATTATTATCATGACCTCCAATATCGGAGCTCGTCAACTAAAAGAATTTGGCCAAGGGGTTGGTTTCTCGACGTCAGCTAAGGTAAACCAAGCTGATACACACTCACGTGGTGTTATAGAGACAGCACTTAAACGCGCTTTTGCTCCAGAGTTCCTAAATCGGATCGATGACGTCATCGTATTCAATTCTTTGACAAAAGAAAACATCTTTAAAATTATCGATATTGAGCTACAATACCTATTTAATCGAATCCAAGGATTGGGTTATCAAATATCCCTCACCGATAAGGCAAAAGATTTCATTGCCGAAAAAGGATACGACACTAATTTTGGTGCACGACCATTGAAGCGTGCAATCCAAAAGTACCTTGAAGATCCTATTGCAGAAGAGATTCTAAAGGGCGAGGTGAAAAACGGTTCCAAGTTAAACATTGACTATGATGACGATAAAAAAGAAATCACGGTAAGTGTAGTGAATCCTGATATTTCCCTTGAATCCGATGTTGAAGGCACCGATAATAAAAAGAAAAAATAGGCCGCCGTAAAAAAACACCAGTATCTCGCTGGTGTTTTTTTTTATGGCGTGTTTTTTGCTACTTTATTTAAACCATTAACATAATTTAACGTCTTAGTAATAAAGCATCGATATATTTACTATATAATCACGACATTATGAAAAAAATTCTCTTAGCCTTATTGCTTGGAACCGCAGCCTTAGCTACTACATCAAGCTGTACCAAGGAGTACATTACTAACTATCTCCCAAGCCAAACTATTATATTTGAACGTGAAGAGGGTGACTGGGAAGGGGCCGATAATCAGGCACACTTGGTATTACCGGTTCCTGAATTAACTGACTATTATATAAAACAAGGCGTGGTTACTGTAGCTTATAGTTATGATAACGAAGGTACTTATCATGCTATCGGCACGAAAGAGGGCGTTGCATACAGCTATGAATATAGTGTGGGTTCAGTTACCATCACCGCACAGGATCCAATTCTTGAAGACGGAAAGTTTGTACCAGTACCTGAAAAGATGTTCATTAAAGTAACACTCACAGATGCTGATTGGGTTGAGTAACTAGTCTAATTAGGAACTAAAAACGGTCTTGATCGTTTTTAGTTCCTAATTAAATCCATTGCGTGTTTTAATGCTGACTCACCGGGATTCGCCCCACTTAGCATTTGGGCGACTTCCATTACACGCTCATTTTCGTTTAACAGCAAAATATTAGTTCTAGTCTTTTCCCCTTCATCTTGTTTAGAAACCTTAAAGTGTGACTTTCCTTTAGACGCAATTTGTGGCAAATGAGTTATCGCCATAACCTGCATATTCTCAGCGAGATTTTCCATGATATCTCCAACTTTCAGAGCTACTTCTCCAGAAATCCCCGAATCTATTTCATCGAAAATAATTGATGGTAATGAAGAGGATTGCGCAACTAAAGACTTCACAGCAAGCATCACCCGAGACAACTCACCTCCCGATGCAACCCGATGTATCGGTTGTAATGGTTGTCCTTTATTTGCTGAGAAAAGAAATTCGACATCATCACAACCATTATTCTTAAATTTTTCTATGGACAATGGAGTTAAGTTTATTTCCAATTGCGCATTTAACATTCCCACCTGCGCAAGCATACTTTGTACATGATTACAAATATAGCTTAAAACAGCAACACGCGCGTCATGTAACGCCTCCCCATTACTTATAAGCTCATCATAAGAATAATCCAATTGCTTTTCTAAACTTGCAAGGTGCTCCTCCTGATTTGCTACTGACTGCAGCTTCTGGTCTAGTTGCTCCTGTATTGTCAGCAATTCAGAGATCGTATCGACCCGGTGCTTCTTTTGCAAACCGTAAATTAAATTCAATCTTTCCGTAACAAATTGTAGTCTACTTTCATCGGTGGTAACGGCTCTCTCGATATGAGAAACCTCCGCGGAAATATCGCGTAGTTCTATAAAAGCACTATTTAGCCGTTCAGCGAGCGGTCCAATAGTTGGTAGGTATTGGTGGATTAGGTGTAAATGATTAAGGGCTTCTTTAAGTAAAACGGTTACCGAACGTTCTTCATCTTCCAGCAGCATATTTGCCCCAAAGAGTGCTCTCTTGATTTCCTCAGCGTTTTCTAATTGACTTATCTCAGTTTCTAACAATTCTTGTTCATCAATCTGCAAACGGCTCTCAAAAAGTTCGTTAAACTGGAATTGATTAAAATCCATTTCCACATTTGCCTGTGCAATTTGTTCTTTCAATTGCTCGAGTGCGGATCTGGATTTCTTGTATCTCAAGAAACTGTCCCGAAAAGTAGACAAAAGCCTATCATTTTTTGCAACACTATCGATAACCATTAATTGAAATTTTTCGGTATTCAACTGCAACGTAGCATGTTGTGAGTGAATATCAAATAACTGTTCTCCTAATAATTTTAGGACATTGAGTGTAACAGGCGAATCGTTAACAAACGCACGCGATTTCCCGTCGACAGCAATTTCTCTCCTGATGATTGTATCTTTATCGTACTCAAGGTCATTTTCCTTAAAAAAATCCGCTAAATTGTAGGGTGCAACATTAAAAAATCCTTCAATCACACATTTCTTAGTGTCATCAAAAAAATGCTTTCCATCCACCCGATTGCCCAAAATCAATCCCAAAGCGCCCATAATAATGGATTTACCGGCGCCAGTTTCACCTGTAATTATATTTAATCCCTCGTCGAATCGAATATCAAGGTGTTCTATCAATGCATAATTCTTAATAAAAAGTCTTGTAAGCATATAATATTAATTATCGCAATGTTTCCTAATCTATGGTATTTGTTAAGGTGCAACTTGAGGTATGAATCAAATACATTCTGAACAAAATTTGAATACATGGCCAAACCGCCAGTACGTATCCTGATACGCAACCAAAGATAATTATTTTCAATGAGCTTGTGGAAATTCCTTGGAACAGAATATCAAATTAAAATTTTATGTTTGTATCCTATGTCGGATCTAGCAATTAAACTAAGTAAATTTCTACCAGGGGCAGCGGCTCCAATTATTGCCAAATGGATAACAGACACAGGTTGTCAATTCCGAATTTCTAAAGCGCGTTCAACCAAATTAGGAGATTACCGAGCTCCTTTCAGAGGAGGTCCGCATAAGATTTCCATAAACTACGACCTCAACCCCTATGCATTCCTAATGACAACAGTACATGAGTTTGCACATCTAAAAACATGGCAACAATATAAGGACCGGGTTAAACCACATGGTGAGGAGTGGAAAAACAACTTCAAAGAACTTGTCGGACCGTTTCTCCACCTTGATATTTTTCCAAATGACGTATTGAAAGCTATTGTACGGTATATGGAAAATCCAGCGGCCTCTAGTTGTACAGACGTTAACCTTTTTCGCGTGTTAAAAACATACGACAAACCAATCATAGGTCGTTTAACAATAGATTCCATCTTAGAAGGAACCAAATTTTATATTAAAGGCGGCCGCCTCTTTCAAAAAGGAAAAAAATTGCGAAAACGATACATTTGCGTCGAACTTTCCACAAATAAAGAATATCTTTTTTCACCTATCGCAGAAGTATACCCACTACAGCTAGAAGGCAGTCAAAAGAACGATTTAGGGCTAACCATATAGCACCTAGTAACGAGTAAAAAAATGGGAAAATATGCTTAATCCAAAAATACTCGTATTTTAGTGTGTATATGAAAAAAGCATTACTTTTGAACTTGGCGACTATAGCTTTATTAGCGTCATGCCGATCCACTGGAAACAATGTCTATGACTCTAGCACTGTTGATTCAACAGCACTTGCTGCAATTGAAAAAGCAAGCTTAGTGAAAAACATAACCACCCTCTCCTCCGACGATTTTCTGGGCAGAAAACCATTTACAAAAGGAGACACATTAACAGTTCGCTATATTGAGAATCAATTCAAATCTCTAGGCTTGGCTCCGGGAAATGGAGACTCCTATTTTCAAGAAGTTCCGATGGTCTCAATAAACTCCTCGCCGAAGAGGAAAATACTCACTTTCACCGGAAAATCAAACCAACAACTCTCGATTCACCATCTTGATGATTATGTGATCGGCAGTAAACGCCTTAAAGAAAATATAACGATTGAGGATTCCGAACTAGTATTCGTAGGGTTTGGAATTATTGCTCCCGAATTTGGGTGGAACGATTATAAAGGCCTTGATGTCAAAGGAAAGACAGTTGTGGCGATGGTGAGTGATCCAGGAAAATACGACAAAAACCTGTTTAAAGCGGATACAATGACTTATTATGGCCGATGGACCTACAAATTTGAAGAAGCAGCGCGACAAGGCGCCGCGGGTGTGTTGCTAATCCACGATACAGATGCAGCTAGCTATGGATGGAATGTCGTGCGATCGGGATGGACTGGTCCACAGTTAAATTTAGATAATCAAACAAATGAGTCGAATACAACAGCATTCGAAGGCTGGATTACGGCAGAAACAACAAAACAACTTTTTACATTAGCGGGTAAACCAATGTCTTTACTTGATGAGGCAAAAAAAACAGGTTTCCAAGCAGTGCCTTTAGAAATAAAAACATCAGTTAGCTTAACAAATAAAATACGAAAATCAAGTTCTAACAACGTAATTGCGACACTAAAAGGTTCGGAGCGACCAGACGAAGTAATCATATACACAGCTCACTGGGATCATCTAGGTACGGGAGAAGCAATCGAGGGAGATTCTATCTACAATGGTGCGATAGACAATGCGGCGGGTGTTTCGGCATTATTTGAAATCGCAAAAGCGTTTAAAGCGGCAAAAAGTCAGCCTGAACGATCAATTGCATTTTTAGCTGTCACCTCTGAAGAAGAGGGTTTGCTTGGCTCTAGCTATTACGCAGCAAACCCTATCTACCCGCTTGCAAAAACCGTTGCTAATTTGAATATGGATGCGTTTAGTCCTTTAGGCGAGACGAAAGACGTTTCAATTGTAGGAATCGGCCAAACCGAAATCGAAGATTACGTCGAGATGTCGGCTAAAAAATTTGGACGCATAGTTAAGGGTGAAAGTAACCCCTCTTCTGGAGGATTCTTTCGATCAGATCACTTTAATTTTGTAAAGGTTGGTGTCCCAGGTTTGTTCATGGGAAGTGGAAACGAACTCCTATCAGCCGATACTGCCGCGATCAAAATTCGTAGAGAAAAACTAGCGGGCCGTTATCATACTGTTCACGATGAGATAGATGAAAATTGGGATTTTGAAGGTATTTTAGCAGACATACGCCTATTTTTCGATATTGGCTATACAATGAGTATGGAAAAAACATTTCCGAATTTTAAATCCAAATCAGAATTTAAAGAAATTAGCGATAAGAGGCTAGTAAAATAGTACCTTTGTGTCGTTAGTTAAAAGCGGCACATTTAAATGTGAAGAATATTAAAAAATTAAAATTATGTTAACCGGAATGAAACATTTACACTCGACGATTGCCATCGTTCTTCTATTGGCATTAGTTATCGTATTGATAATTACCCTGATCAACTACTTAGGAAACAAACCGTATAATAGAAAGATTGCTTTAATCGGCTTTATTTCAGCTCACATCCAGCTGTTACTAGGTTTAGTTCTTTATTTCATATCCCCACTAGGAGTACAAGCCTTTTCTAGTGAAAACATGAAAAATAGTCTTTCTCGACTTTACTTTCTGGAACATCCATTAATGATGGTAATCGGCATCGTCTTAATAACTATTGGTTACTCGAAGGCAAAAAAATTAACTGATGCCAAGAAAGCCAACCAAACTATACTTATTTTCTTTGGATTAGGTCTGATATTAATCCTGTCACGGGTTCCATGGACTACGTGGTCTCTCTTTGCTTAGATATAAAAACTTAGCCGGCAGAAAACAAGTTTCTGTAACTTGATTAAATACAAAAACAGTAATAAGGAGATCTTATTACTGTTTTTGTATTTAATCACGATTCTTTTGCATTTATTTAAAGGCTAAAAAGCAAAAAAGCTCCGGGATTTCTCACGGAGCCATAATATTTTATAAAACTAAATATTAATTTTTGTTCTTCGCGAAGCCCAAAATTGCGAAAACAGTTTTGAAAACTATTAATGTCGCAATTATCATTGCAACATTGGCAATCAATGAGAATAAAAATGTCATTTGTCCAAGAGCGGGAACAACATCTGGGAGAAATCTAATAAATACACCCACTAAGCCAATAACAACTGCTACTGTCAGGGTTACATAATATTCGGTGCGATTCGCATTATTATCTGTCTTCTTTGCGGGTCTTGGCGACACTGTATTTTCCATATCAGTCAATCTTTTAAAACGTATCGCAAATGTACGGAAGAAAAGCTTAAAAGTAAAAATTATAAACTCAAAAAAACGTGGTTTCATGATTTTTAATTAATATTGTATCAATTAGATGTAGTTAGAATTTCAGTGAAGAGAATAATCCAGATGATTTTGTTTACGATCACATCGATCGTGTATTGCCACGCTCAACAGCAGCGTATTGAAGACTTTATAGTAAAAGAGAATCTTACGCAAAATGGTAAACTCGCAATTGTTGTTGTTGATAGTATTGAAAAACCGCAAGAGTCAATAAACGGAGTTTTCTCATTCAATTTAAACGGGTTCCAGCAGCAACTCAATTTTCACAATGGCGTCGGGGTGGTACAACAGCCTTTAGAAACCTCCACATTTGTTTTTTTTAATCATAAAAATCAAGAGAAATCAATTGGACAACTTTACTTTATACATAAATCGGAGAATCAACTTACCCCTTACAAAATATCAGGTCTTTTATTGCTGATCATCCCTATCGTAATTCTATTAATTGCTTACCTTTTTAAAAAGTTCATTGTCACGTTAGTGATATTGGGATTAATATACGCATACGTTCATTACGCAAAAGGATTAGATTTTTCTCAAATCATAGAAAGTATATTCCACGCTATCCAATCTTTTACCTAAAAAGGCAACCCAACACTGAAGTTGTACTGGATAAAATTATATCGATCAGGACGATGAGTCTCATAGAATATGCTTTTAAATTTTTTCGCGTTAAACAGATCCTTAATCACCCATTGCTCACCCGATTCAAACTGAGGATCTTTCAATTTTAAGCCTGCATCCAGCCTTATAATAAAATAATCCATATCAAAACGGAGTCCAAACCCGGTACCCAATGCAATCTGTGATAAAAATTTATCCGCTTTGAAGGTGCCATCATTACTTATTTCGTTATCTTTTAAAAGCCAAATATTTCCTGCATCTAAGAACGTTGCTCCATTCAACTTCGCGCCTAAAAAATTATTTAATATTCGGAAACGGTATTCCGCATTGGCTTCAAATTTAAGTTCTCCAAGCTGATCGAGATTTCTTAAGTTTAATCTTAATGCCTCAGGTAAATCAGATCTATTGTAATTACCCGGTCCGAGTGTACGAGCCTGCCACGCCCTAATACCATTCATACCACCCGCGTAGAAACTCTTTTCAAATATCAACAACTCGGAGTTATTGCCATATGGGATAGCAATCCCTGCATTCATTCGAAACACCAACTGCCGATTTCCTCCAAGATATTTATATAAACGATAATCCACTTCAGTTTTAGCGAATTGTAAATAAGGCACACCAAATAACAAGCGTTCGCCTTCTGCAGATCGATCAAGTTTAAAGAGGTTCGCAGTCAGGCCAATCAAATTACCACTGCTCTCCAACCCCAATCTAAAATAGCTAAAATCCTCTAATCGCAAAAGTTTCTGCGCATTATAGGTAAAAGCATACTGCGCGCCCAATCCGAAATACTCTCGATTATTACTGCGCACGTAAAGGAGGTAGCCCTCGTCTTCTAGACGTTGAGCAAATTCGCTATTTAAACGCCCTAACCGATATTCTAATGAGATTGGTGTGAGACTATGCTGTGAATATGCTCTGCTATACCAGATATAGTTTAGGGAATTTGTAAAATATCTATTAGCGTATGTTGCGTCTTGTTGGAACAATTGAAGGGTACTTGAAAATGTTGTTCGAGGTAACCCATACGTGCCCGTGCTAGAATTCTCAAAAGGTGTCATTAAACGCGGAACAGTAAGATTAATTCCTACTTGAAAATCGTTATTGAAAATTTTATTACTTAGTCCGCCGTCTAATCTGGGATCGAATAATACACCGTACCGAAGTTTAACATCAAGCTGTTCCGCACCACCGAATACGTTACGATGAGAAAAGGTGTTGCCAACATTAAACCCACTCATTCCCGAACTAAAGGTAAACTCCCCTTCAATTTGGTTAGCCATTACAGGGCGAGGCGTCAGTTCGTAGAAAACATTCAAGCGATTAGAATCTGTTTTCAGATAGTTGATTTTCACATTCCGAAACCCATTCATTTCGTATAACCTATCATACGATTGATTTTCCTTTTTCAAGTTATACAGCATTCCAGGTCGGACATACATATACTTAGATATTGGTGGTAAACGAAACCGACCTGTTTGATCTTCAAAAGCAATATTTAACGTACTATCAAAGTATGACTTCGGTTGCCGATTTCGAGTTTGACCAAAAGGAAGTAATACAGTTGTGAACACGCTATCAATATGATAGACGGCATGCTCTACGCTATCTGATGGATTGTCCACGGTGATATGTAGATTCGCTTGTTTGGCGGTAGTTACGGTATCTATGCCGACACGCATATATTGACGTAAGTAATCATAGTAACCGTTTTCTTTAAGCTTATTATAAAGATATTCCCGGTCAGCGAGTAGGTCAGCGCTATTGAATTGCTTTCCAGTTTTGATTGCCGAATGTGGAATGACTACTTTTTCATAAATACCTCGAATATTTTCATCATCTATTTTATGGGTTACTGTACCTAAACGAAATGGTTCCCCGAGAGAAATGTCAAAGTTAACCCGCGCCTTTTTCTTTCTGGTAACGACTTTAGGTACTACTTGAACATTAAAGTATCCCTTCGTCTGTAAGAATCGGTTTATTTGTTTAGATGATAAATCTACTAATGATGAATCTAATATATGAGGAGGTTCTCCAACATTGCGAATGCCATCTCTCTTATAGCCACCATTTTTCGTATTAAACAAATTGTAAATAGCGAGGTTTAGCCGAGAATTAGGCTTAACTTCGTTGGAAATATAAGCTGAGGCATTTTCTCGCAGATTAAGAGGAATACCCGAAACGTTCACATCGGTCACCAACGCTTGATCATCATCGAGGTATTTTGCGGATCGACATGATGCGAAAATTAGCAACAAAAGCGTTATACTTGCATAAGCAAAAAAACTGTATTTCTTAATCATTAAGCAATGTTATCAAAAGCGCAAATCAGTTTAATTACGTCTTTGCATCATAAAAAATTTCGCAAGCAACATGGACTTTTTATTGTCGAGGGAATCAAGTCTGTTTCGGAATTTATCTCATCGACCTATCAAATACATAGTTTATATGTCACACCTGACGCTCGGACAAAAATGAACAATTTACCTCAAAATCTCAAATGTATCGAGGTCTCCGAAAGGGAATTCCTAAAAATAACGACATTAGCATCACCTCAGGGCGTACTGGCTTTGGTCAATATGGCACCGATCGCGGACCTTGACCCGGAAAAGATCAATCACACTCATAGTATAGTTCTAGACGATATACAGGATCCTGGAAATCTGGGCACAATCATTCGTACTGCTGAATGGTTTGGAATCAAGACAATCATCTGTTCTATTGGTACGGTTGACGCGTTCAATCCAAAAGTTGTCCAAGCGACAATGGGATCGTTGGCACGAATCAGTATTCATTACACAGATATTCATTCCTTTATAGAGAGAAGTGGTCTTAAGACGTTTGGAGCACTTTTGAGTGGACAATCAATTTACAAGACAGATTTTGGCGATAGCGGGTTAATTATCTTAGGAAATGAAGGGAATGGCATTAACGAAGCAATTATTAAACAAGTGGATCAAGCTGTTACGATTCCACGTATTGGCAGTGCGGAATCGCTGAATGTTGCAATTGCAACAACAATATTCTGCTCCGAACTAACCCGTCAAAAGCTGTACCAAAAATAAACAGCAGTGAATAGCTCGTCGTCTATCTATACCCTTCCCTTCGCTCTTCTGTGCCTTAGTTCATTGCTTTTCTCGACGAGCTTCAACATGATTATCCCTGAACTTCCCAATCACTTAAGTCAGATGGGCGGTGCTGAACACAAAGGATTAATTATAGCGCTTTTCACCTTAACGGCTGGGATTTCTAGACCTTTTAGTGGTAAACTAACAGATAAATGGGGTCGTGTACCTGTCATGGCTGTCGGTTCTGTTGTTTGTTTCTTCTGCGGTTTTCTTTATCCCGCTGTAAGCTCTGTGGCCGGTTTTTTTCTCCTCCGACTCATCCATGGGTTTTCAACGGGTTTCAAACCAACAGCTACTTCGGCTTATATAGCGGATATTATTCCCTCCAACCGTTGGGGCGAAGCGCTTGGAATGCATGGTCTTTGTTTTAGTATCGGGGGCGCTATCGGACCTGCGATAGGAAGTTATATTGCTACGGCATTTGGAATAAATCCTCTATTTTATAGTTCATCCGTATTTGCTCTACTCTCGATCCTGATTGTAATGAATATGAAAGAGACGTTGAAAGTAAAAGCACCATTTTCTGTGGACATGCTACGCGTTCAACGATCAGAGATTCTAGAGTGGCGAGTATTACCCGCCGCCATCGTTACACTCCTATCCTATACCGGCTACGGAGTAATCTTAACATTAATCCCCGATTGGAGCGATCACTTAGGTATTGAAAATAAAGGAGTTTTTTTTAGCGCATACACCATCTCGTCGATCGCCATTCGCTTCGTCTCTGGAAAAGTTGCAGATCGCTATGGGCGTATACGCGTTATGTATGCTGGAACCTTTACCGTCGCGGTAGCAATCCTAATTATAGGATTCGGAGACACTGTCAACGGATTGATTTTGGGAGCCGTGATCTATGGAATTGGTACGGGGATTCTTTCTCCAGCAGTAAATGCATGGACAATTGATTTAAGTTTACCACAACATCGTGGTCGCGCCATGGCAACTATGTATATTGCATTAGAAGCTGGTATTGGTATGGGTGCCCTTGCGGCGGGCTATGTATATGCCGACGATATCGCTCGGATTCCAGGAATTTTTATTACAAATAGCGTGATTATCATACTTGCTTTTTTTTATGTACTGTATTGGAATCAAAGAAAAAAAGTGTAATTTGATCGAGGTTATTCAACAACTGATAATAGCTCCGTAAATTATGGATAATTCGCAACATAAATTCCCTTACTCATTTAGTTTGGCAGCGACATTGGTTGCTACCGCAATGACATTACTTTTTATGTATGCTACCCAAGGCGTGCTTATTCCTTTGCTTTTTTCCATACTTATTTCAATAACCCTCTATCCAATAACACGATTTTTTGAAAGCCTTCGTGTTGGTAGAGCCACCGCAGCTATACTCTCTGTTATTGTCGCAATAACGGTTATTTGGACTATTGGTTGGTTCATCGTCCATCAGAGCATTATCATTGGAAAAGATGCTTCAGCGATTACCGAAAAGGTTATATCGGTGTTTGAACGTGCCCAAAACTGGATTGAGCAATCATTCGGCATCCAACGGACCGAAATGATGAACAAACTGCAAGAACAAGGAAACAAGCTCCTTTCGAACGTTGGAAGTATGGCTACAGCAACCTTCGGATCTATTGGAAACATGCTTGCTAGCGCAATTTTGGTCCCGCTTTTCAGCTTTTTTCTCTTATACTACCGGGT